>NZ_CP014227.1:0-300000 GCF_001553545.1 Capnocytophaga haemolytica
ACACGTTTACAGATTATTTACTTCCTATTTGGCATCGCTAAAGCTGATGGCAAGGTAAGTGATGATGAGGTGCAGCAGATTCGGGAGATAAGTTATTACTTCTTTATTGACTCAGTTGATTTTGAAAGTATCAAAGCGATGTTCGTCGGTTATCAGCAGAGCTATCAACAAACCAATGAATACAGAGTAGATGCTTATAAAATTTTAGGAGTGAGTAGCTCAGCCACTGAGGCAGAAGTGAAGCGAGCCTATCGTGAGATGGCAAAAAAATATCACCCTGACAAGGTGATTACTGATGATGAGGCAATAAAGAAGGGGGCAGAAGAGAAGTTTAAGCAGGTGCAGCAGGCTTACGATCAGATTTGCAAAGAGCGGGGCTGGGGATAGGAGTAAGGGCAAAAAAAAGTGGCAAGCGATCTACATCGCACCGCTACAACCGAATACCTTTGCTGTGTTCCCACCCTGGAGGATTTTTCAGGAGCTGGTCGTGTAGGACTTGCCGCTGCAAAAGTACAACTTTTTCATTACATAGCAAGTTTTTTAGGAAATTTTTTGTAACTTTGTAGCCTAAATAACGCGGTTTTTACGCTTAACATATTTATTAACAACATATTAGAGATTATGGCAACGAATAGAACTTTTACGATGATTAAGCCTGATGCGGTGCAAAAAGGCTATATTGGAGCAATCTTAAAAGAGATTACCGATGCGGGTTTTGTCATCAAGGCGATGAAGCTCACACAACTCACTCGCCGCGATGCGGAGCTTTTTTATGCGGTACACGCGGACAAACCTTTCTTTGAGGATTTGGTTACTTTTATGAGCAGCGGCGCTATTGTGGCAGCGATCTTAGAGAAGGAGAACGCTGTAGCTGATTTCCGTACACTCATCGGCAGTACTGACCCTGAGAAGGCGGCAGAGGGTACACTGAGGAAGAAATATGCGACTTCGATGTCACGCAATGCTGTACACGGCTCGGATAGCGATGAGAATGCTGCGATAGAAAGTGCTTTCCAATTTGCGGGACGCGAAGTGTTTTAACACCTAAAATGCTATGGAAGAGGGTAACACAAGCAGTATGGCAGAGGTTATTCGCCACTTTGTAGAACGGTACAAGTTGCAATATGGGCTGAACAAAGTAGAGGTAAAAGATCTCTGGAACGAGCAGATGGGTACCCCTATTGCACGGCAGACGATCTCAGTAGAGTTAGTAGGAGAGACGCTCCGTTGTAGGTTCGTTTCGGCTTCGCTTTCCCAAGAGCTAAGCTATGGGAAAGAAAAGATAATGAACAACCTAAACGAGGCTCTCGGTGGAGAGGTGATAAAGAAAATCATTTTTTTAAATTGATGATACGATTTGCAACCATAGACGACAGCCACAGTGTAGCCCCCTTGATGCTACAAGCGATGGAGGAGATCGTTCATAAGATTATAGGCAGGAAGGACAATGTGGAGGCGGTAGCTTTCTTAAAAACACTTTTTGAGGAGGAAGCCAATCAGTACTCCCACCAGAATACGCTTGTGTTTGAGGGTGCTAAGGGGCAGGTGCTCGGCTCGCTCGTGTTCTACGATGGTGCGGATTTGCACACACTGAGGCAACCTGTGCTCGACCTTGCCTCACAAAGGTACGGCACGGTTATTGCTATGGAAGATGAGACGGCGGCGGGGGAAATCTACATCGATACGCTGAGTGTGCACCCTATGGCTCAGGGCAAGGGGATAGGATCGAAGCTCATCAGCTATCTCAAAGCCTATACACAGCAGCCTATTGGGCTGTTGGTAGATACCAAAAACCCACACGCCGAAAGGCTTTACACCCGTTTGGGCTTCCATTACCAAAGCGATGTGCCGCTGGCGGGCGGTTTATACAAACACTTGCAATACACGAGAGAATGAGAACAGTGATTAAAAATACCTACCTCGTCAATGAAGGTGTGATACAGCAAGGCGATTTGCTCATTGAGGGTGAACGCATTGCGCGTATAGGCGGGACTATTACCCCTAAGGAAGGCGATACGGTGATCGAGGCTGAGGGAAAGTATCTGCTGCCTGGGGTGATTGATGACCAAGTGCACTTTCGTGAACCAGGGCTCACTCATAAGGCGACTATCGGCAGTGAGAGTAGGGCAGCGGTAGCGGGAGGCGTTACTACCTTCTTTGAGCAGCCTAATACGGTGCCTCAAACCACGACTATAGAACGTTTGGAAGAGAAGTTTGCCATCGCAGCAAAGACCTCTTATGCTAATTACTCTTTCTTCTTGGGGGGCACGAATGACAATTTGGAAGAGCTGAAACGGCTCAGCAGGAATGCCTGTGCGGGTATCAAGCTCTTCTTGGGGTCTTCTACGGGGAATATGCTGGTAGATGACGAGGCTGTGATAGAGAATATATTCCGCAATACCGATTTAGTGATAGCTGCCCATTGTGAAGACGAGCAGACCATCAGGCGCAACTTAGCGCATTATAAGGAACGCTATGGTGAGGACATTCCCATAGCAATGCACCCGTTGATAAGAAGTGCTGAGGCTTGTTATCTCTCCTCCTCAAAGGCGATAGCCTTAGCAAAGAAGACAGGGGCACGGCTACACGTATTCCACCTCTCCACAGCAAGAGAGACGGAACTTTTTAGGAATGATATCCCACTGAAAGATAAGAAGATCACGGCGGAAGTGTGTGTACATCACCTGTGGTTCTCCGATGCTGACTATGCGAGCAAAGGGGCATTTATCAAGTGGAACCCTGCGGTGAAGACCGCTGAGGATAGGGCAGCTTTATGGACAGCACTACTCGACGATCGCTTAGATGTTATAGCCACTGACCACGCCCCACATACCTTGCAAGAGAAACAGCAGCAAGGCTATACAAATATACCCTCAGGAGGACCTTTGGTGCAACACTCCTTAGTAGCAATGCTCGAGCAGGCGAAGAAAGGTAAGATAGCTATCAAAACCCTTGTGCAGAAGATGTGTCATAACCCTGCTATCCTCTTTGAGATAAAGGACAGAGGCTACTTGCGCGAAGGCTACTATGCCGACCTTGTGCTCGTAGATATGGATGCTACGTGGCAGGTAAGCAAGGCAAACCTGCTCTACAAGTGCGGATGGAGCCCATTTGAGGGACAGACATTCAGTACACAGGTGGTAAGTACCTTTGTCAATGGACACTTAGTATACGACAGAGGCACTGTAATAGGCGATCCACAAGGCAAACGTATCACTTTTAACCAATAAGAAAATGAAAAGAATTATACCCCTCCTCATAGCTCTCGCACTCTTGGCTTGCAAAAAGAACATTGTGCCCAAGCCCGACCATTTCTTAAACGATAAGGAGATGGAACAACTAATGTACGACTTAGCTCTTTTAGAAGCCTTTAAGAATGCTGAGCCAAGGCTACTTGACTCGTTACAGATCAACAGTAAGGACTTTATTTACAAGAAGTACGGCATTGATAGCCTTGCAATGGCTCAGAATATAGTCTATTACGCATCCCTACCTAAAGAGTATGACACTATCATCAAGAAGGTAGAGCATCGCTTGAAGTTTCAGCGTGATAGCATCAACAATCCCAATAGTTTAAAGAACAATCAGAATAAGAAATAACAAAGCCTTGTATTGGAAACACTTGCCTTACATAAATCATATATCTCGTGGATATTCCCTGCTTTCTTGCTCATCTTTGGGCTGATAGCTTTCTTGAGGGTATTCTATCCTAACCACTTCTTTGACTACAAAAAACTGCTTTACAACAGTAAATACATCATCATCTATCAGAAGAAAGAGCGAAAGCTGCACCTATTCAGCGTAGTGCTCTACCTCTTGCAGTGCCTGAGCTTAGCACTCTTTGCTTATGTATGCCTCAAAGCCTTGCGAATTACAGCACTTGACCACCAACGGTATCTATACTTAGAGCTCGTGATAATTGCCTTTGTAGTACTCACCTTAAAACTGCTACTCCAACGCTGGATCAGTTCCCTTTTTGACCTAAAAGAGTTCACCCACGGCTATACTTTCACCCGATTAGCCTACTCAAATTATGCTGCTATTCTTGTGGCAGTACTCTTATTTTTGGGCGTTTACACTCCTGTTTTTGGTAAAATCTTCTTAGGAACACTTCTTTGCATACTGCTGACTATCAATATTATAAGCTGGGTGAAAATTATAAAAACAAATCTTAAAGAAATAAAACCTTACAGTTTGTATTTTATTTTGTACTTTTGCACCCTCGAAATAGCGCCTTATATCTTTCTCATCTACTCCGTGAGGTATTTAGCTGAGAGCCATACGATGCTTCAATTTAGTTTGTAGTGATACATAAGGGTGTAAAGAATAATAATTTATGAAGGTAAAAACAATCTTAGTTTCACAACCAGAACCCAAAGCAGAGAACTCGCCTTATGCGCAGATCATCGAAAACCACAAAGTGAAAGTAGACTTCATCCCCTTTGTGAAAGTCGAAGGAATGACCGCCAAGGACATACGTATGCAGAAGATCGACCTTACGAACTTCACCGCGGTGATACTTACCAGCCGCAAATCAGTAGACCATTACTTCCGCATCGCTGAGGAAATGCGCTTCAAGGTGCCCACTACAATGAAGTACTTCTGCCAATCTGAGGCTATAGCCTATTATCTACAAAAATACATCACCTACCGCAAACGCAAGATATACGTAGGCAAAAAGGAGTTTGCTGACCTCTTGCCTATCTTAAAGAAATACAAGGAGGAGAAGTTTCTCTTCCCTGGTTCCGACGTACCCAAACCTGAGGCTACCGAAGCCCTCAACGAACTGAAAATAAAGTGGGAACGCGTAATCTTCTACCGCACTGTGGTGTGCGACCTTTCCGCTATTAAGAACGCTAAGTACGACATCCTTGCCTTCTTTAGTGCTGCTGGCGTGGAAGCCCTTTTCAAGAACTTCCCCGACTTCTCACAGAAGAAGACCAAAATCGCTGTCTATGGCGATGCTACCTTGAAAGCCGCTGAGGAAGCTGGGCTGACGATCGACATCAAAGCTCCATCGCCCGAAAGCCCCTCAATGACCGTCGCCCTCGACCACTACATTAGCAAGGCAAACGCCAGAAAATAATCTATAGAACATAACAAATAACAATAATGCCCAATAGCAAATGATAAAGCTATTGGGCATTATGCATTATATAATGTACATTAGTCCATTGCTAACAGTTCCTCGACATACTCTCGGCTGTTCGACAGGCGCGGCACCTTATTCTGACCGCCGAGCTTATCTTTCTCCTTGAGCCAATCGTGGAAAAGCCTTGCGCGCGCTACGTGCACCTTAGGCATATTGAGCGTCATATTGTTATAGCGCTTCGCCTCGTAGTCGGAGTTGAGCTTCTTGAGCTCTGCATCCAACAGCTCAGTAAAGCGCACCATATCGGTAGGCGTCTTCTCAAACTCTATAATCCACTCGTGCCCCCCTTTGAGCTTATCCTTCATAAATATAGGTGCTACCGTGTAGTCCGTAACGCTGCTATCAGTCTGCTCACAGGCGTGCTTGAGTGCCCGCTCCGCATTCTCGATGATAAGCTCCTCACCAAACACATTGATAAAATGCTTCGTGCGCCCCGTAATCTTAATGCGGTAAGGCGAGGTGCTGGTAAAGCGCACCGTATCGCCTATCATATAGCGCCAAAGCCCTGAATTAGTGGTGATCACCACCGCATAGTTCTTGCCTGTTTCCACCTCCCAAAGCGGCACCACACGCTGCTCAGGCGTACCAAAGGTATCCATAGGGATAAACTCGTAAAAAATACCATAATCGAGCATTAACAGCATCTCGTCTGAATTGTTGCGGTCTTGAATGGCAAAGAACCCTTCGGAGGCGTTGTATATCTCGTAATAACGGAAGTCGTCCTTGGGTATCAGCTGTTTGTATTGCTCGCGGTAGGGCACAAAACTCACCCCGCCGTGGAAATACACCTCCAAGTTAGGCCATAGCTCTAAGAGGTGGCTCTTGCCCGTATCCTCCAAGAAGCGGTGTAGCAGCACGAGCATCCACGAAGGCACACCCGCCATACTGGTAACATTTTCCCCTTTAGCCTCGCGTATAATTGCCTTGAGCTTGCTTTCCCACTCACTCATTAGCGACACTTTATTGCTCGGTGTACAGCTAAATTCCGCCCAAAAGGGCAAGTTTTCTATCAAAATAGCCGATAAATCCCCAAAATAAGTACCATTCTGCTCGTAAAGTTCTTTACTACCTCCCAATCTAAGACTTTTACCTGTAAAAAGATTAGCATTTTCGTTGTTATTGAGGTACAAACACAGCATATCCTTACCCGATTTGTAGTGACAAAGCTGCAAAGCCTCCTCACTTACGGGTATAAACTTACTTTTGGCATTGGTAGTGCCGCTACTCTTGGCAAACCACTTGATGGGCGTATGCCAAAAGATATTGCGCTCCCCTCGCCGTGCACGCTCCACTTGTGGCTCAAACACTTCGTAAGTGATCACAGGCGTGCGGCGTACAAACTGCTCGTAATTGTGCACCTCCTTAAAGCCGTAGGCTTTGCCCACTTCAGTGCCCTCGGCAGTGCGCACCAAGTCGAGCAGCACGCGCTCTTGCACCTCATTGGGGTGATTGACAAAGTGTTCTATCTGGTCGATACGTCTCCGCAGGAACCACGACGTAATGGTGTTGATCAGTGCTAATGGCATCTTTATTCAGGTAAAAAATCGGGTAAAAGTACAGCTTATTTTTCAATTGACGAAATAATTCACTAAAAAAATACATCTCCCCTTCTTAAATAACTTCAAAATCAAAGGGTTAATCGCACTACTTTCTTTCGCTCCTCTTTGTAGTGATAACGATTGCTCCGTGCCTTGCTGCTGTGCCGTATGTTGCCCTTGCAATGCTATCCTTCAGCACCTCGAGGAGCGTAATGTCTTCCGCTTTTATAGATCGGAGCCATCTCATACATCGCTTGCGTCGCCTCGTAAAACGCTTATTACAACAGCAATACACCTTGCCATCAATCACATAAAGAGGTCCCTTACAACGGTCGCCCAAATACGGACTGAGCTTGATAATACCTCGCACCATTGCACAAGGAGTATCCTGTGCTGCACCTATCGCAGCACAACCCAAAAGCAATAGTATCAAAGCAATATACCGCATCACAAAAAAGTTTTACCCTGCAAAAATACGCATTATTTCGCACATAACAAGCCTCTTTTCGGTAAAAATTTGCTATCTTTGCTACATACTCCCCTAGCCTAATCGAATAAGAAACGAAGCCGTAACGAATCCACTATATAACCCTTCCCCTTATCCACAGATTTCCTCCTAAAAATAGAATTATTCACAATCAATTATTATTCAGACGTTTAAACCAAAAACTCATATATAAAAGAACATTCTTTATGAAATTTTTACCCATTTATTCCAAGAAAAGTATTACTTTTGGCCCGTGAAACTCACAATAAAAAAACTGACAAATGAAGAGTTTGGCACGCTTATTGTGGGATATCTTCACAAGAAACATTAGAATTAATATTTTAAAATTTTTAAACGATGAAAAAGTTTTTAACATTATTGTTTGTAGCAGTTTTTGGCGTAATGGCTTATGCCCAAGATGCAGAGATTTCTTTTAAAGCAGAAGAAATTGATTACGGTACTATCAAAGCTGGTAGCGATGGGGTTCGTGTATTCGAGTTCACCAACACTGGCAAGGCTCCGCTAGTGATCTCAAACGTTACTTCATCTTGCGGATGCACCGTTCCTTCTTGGACAAACTCGCCTGTAGCCCCTGGTGCTAAAGGAAAAATTGAAGTAAAGTACGACACTAACCGTGTTGGCCCTATCAGCAAGACCATCACTGTAAGCTCTAACGCTAAGAAGAACCCTCAGGTAGGCTTAAGAATTAGAGGACTTGTTCAATAATCCATAACTATTTATATTTTAATAAGCCGCTCTCGTTCACTTAGGAGCGGCTTATTTTATGTTAAAAAAGTTATAAAATTTATTTTGTATAAAATTTTTTACTACCTTTGCCCCCAAGAGAACTAAAAACCATTTTTAAAATGAAATTACAAACATTAATCGCAGTATTTGCAGGGCTCCTTATAGCCCAAGTGTCATTTGCACAAGAAGTCGGTACCACCACTGATACCACTACCGTGCCAACCCCAGTAGATGTAAAGCCTGAAGCTGTTATGCCTACTGAGAACACCGCTCAAACAAAAGCTACTCTGGAAGCTCAAAAAAAATCCTTAGAAGCTCAAGAAAAAGCTCAGAAAGCACAAGAGAAACTCGCTAAAGAGCAAGCTAAGGCTCAAAAAGAGCAAGAGAAATTAGCTAAAGAACAGGCTAAAGCTCAAAAGAAACAAGAAAAATTAGCTAAAGAACAAGCTAAGAAGCAAGAGCGCCTATCAAAAGCTAATCAGGAGGTTTCAAAGTTAGAAGCTAAGATTGCAAAAGCTCAAACAGCTTTGGCTAAAGAGCAAAACAACTTGACCATCAAGAAAGCTAAAGGGAAACTTTCTCCTCAAGACGAAGCTAAACTCAATGGTAAGATCCTCGACAGAAAGCAGGATATCAATGACTTAAACTTTAAGCTCCTCAAAGCTAAAGAGAAAGTAAACAAGTATTCTATCTAAGATTTAATAACGAACAAAAAGGCTGCCATTCACACAGTGAATGGCAGCCTTTTCATCTCTACTCTACCTACTAACTAATCTCTAATCTTCTGATCCCTTAAAACTCTGCATTCTGTGGCGTACGTGGGTAAGGAATCACATCGCGGATATTGGTCATCCCTGTGGTAAAGAGCACTAATCGCTCAAAGCCTAATCCAAAGCCGCTGTGTACTGCTGTGCCAAAGCGTCTGAGGTCTAAATACCACCATAGGTCTTCCTCCTTGATACCCAAGTCGTGCACCTTCTGCAAGAGCACATCATAGCGTTCCTCACGCTGCGAACCTCCTACAATTTCCCCAATACCAGGGAAGAGGATGTCCATAGCGCGCACGGTTTTGCCATCTTCATTTAAGCGCATATAGAAGGCTTTTATCTTCGCAGGATAGTCGAACAGGATCACAGGGCATTGGAAGTGTTTTTCCACCAAATAACGCTCGTGCTCGCTCTGCAAATCGGCTCCCCACTCATCGATGAGGTATTGGAATTTCTTCTTCTTATTATGGTTGCAGTTCTTGAGGATATCTATTGCCTCCGTATAGCTCACCCGCTTAAAGTTATTGTGGATTACGAACTCTATCTTCTCAATGAGGTTCATTGTGCTGCGCTCATTCTGTGGTTTAGTCTTTTCCTCGTCTAAGAATCGCTGATTGAGGAATTCAATATCCGCACGGCAAGTCTCCAAGGTGTACTTGAGCACATACTTGATAAAATCCTCAGCCAAGTCCATATTGCCTGCTAAGTCCAAGAACGCTACTTCGGGTTCTATCATCCAAAATTCTGCCAAGTGGCGTGAGGTGTTGGAGTTCTCAGCTCTAAAGGTAGGACCAAAGGTATAAATCTTGCCGAGTGCCATTGCAAAGGTCTCGCCTTCTAACTGCCCTGAAACGGTAAGGTTGGTCTCTCTCCCAAAGAAGTCTTTCTTAAAGTCTACCTCGCCTGTCTCTGTCAGGGGTGGGTTCTTCGCATCTAAGGCAGTTACGCGGAACATCTCACCTGCCCCTTCGGCATCACTCCCCGTGATAATAGGGGTATTCACATAGAAAAATCCGTTTTCTTGGAAGTACTTATGTATCGCATACGCCAGTGTCGAACGTACGCGCATTATCGCCCCAAAGGCATTGGTACGCACGCGCAAGTGCGCATTCTCACGCAAAAACTCTAAGGAGTGCTTTTTAGGCTGTATGGGGTATTCCTCGGGGTTGCTATCGCCGAGTACTTTGAGCTTCGCTGCCTGCACCTCGATAGCTTGCCCTTTGCCTTGGCTCTCCACTACCGTGCCTTCCACTTCTACAGCAGCCCCCGTGGTGATACGCCTGAGCAGTGCCTCATCGGTGTGCTCAAAGTCTACTACTACTTGTACATTCTCCAAACACGACCCATCGTTGAGGGCTATAAATCGGTTACTTCTAAACGTCCTCACCCAGCCTTTGAGCGTTACCTCTTGGGCTAACTTTCCTTCTTTTAATAATTTCTTAATACTGATATACATTTTATTTGCTTTAGTGATCAGAGGTCAGAAGTCAGAGGTCAGCAACTGATCGCTGACTTCTGACTTCTGACCCCTAACTTCTTTTATCTCTTCATTCTTATTGTTATAAATGCAAATGTCATCGTAGTAAAGAACGAGAACATCGCATACACCAAGGCAGGGTGTTCAAGGGGGGTGCCACTATGCCCAGCGAGTTTACTTGCTACAGCTATCGCCAGCACTGTGTTCTGCAAGCCTACCTCTATACTGATGGTTGTAGACTGTACACCGCTGAGCCTAAAGGCTTTCACAGCTATCAGATAGCTGCCTATCATTGCCGTGAGGTGCATTAGTAAGGTGGAGGGGAATAGGTGTAAAATGCCGTCTACGGAGATACCACTGCCACCCGACTCCTTCCCTGCAAAAAACTTAATCAAGAACACCAAGCCTAATAGCAAAGTCGTAGCTATCTTCAACGGCTGGCGAAGACGATATGACACCCTTGGAAAAAATCGCCTAAAGAGCAAGCCTACAAACAGCGGAATGACGATTACCTTTAGCACCTCCCATACCATTCCCCAAAGGTCGAGCTGCACCTGTGCATTCTCGCCCATAAAGTAGCCTGCTGACCACGTTGAGAGCAGCGGTATGGTAATGAGTATGAGTAGACTATTTACTGTGGTGAGCGCTACCGCCAAAGCTGTATCAGCATTGATGAGATAGCTGATGAAGTTAGAGGTCGTACCTCCTGGGCAGATTGCTACCAAGAAGAGCCCTACCTTTTCCTCAGGCGAAAGCTCAAACATACTTGCAATGATAAATGCACACAGTGGCAAGAATATCATCTGCAATGTTAGCCCCAAATACAAAGGCTTCGACTGCTTAAATATCCTGCCAAAATCCCTAACCCTCAGCGAACTCCCGATCGCAAAGGTGATGAGCATTAGCACTGCTGAAAGTAAATAATCTATAAAGTTCGTCATCTACTATCTCCTTGATGAGAAATGTTAATAATTGTATGTATAAGTAGCCTTTACCTTGCCGTCTATCTTATACGTCATTGATTTCAACCTATTACCATCGTACTGATAATCAAACGTACGCGTACCATTGCCCAGATCGTTATAATCAGGGGAGAGATTATTGTTGTAGAAATGCTTCGTATAGCTTGTAAGAGGATAAAACGCTGAGTGAATCATACTATCCATCAAATGGCTACCATAAGCGTCGTAATGCTCTATCTGGTCAATCTCTGTAAGCCACTGAAATAGGCGCCCTGAGTAGATATTGCTATGTTTGGTGTCATACGAGGTGTAAGTACAATAGCTTCTCTGCTCTTTATTAAGCACATTGCCCACATAAGGTATTTTCTCAAACACGCCTACCATACCGTCATTATTGAGCGTATAACTCATCAACTCACTATTTTTACCATCCGAAACGTTGATGAAGACAGCATTAGCATTGTACTCGTACGAGAACGTCTTCGTTACCGTTCCGTTGACTACCGTCTTGCGATCCAAACGCTGCTTATAATGATATTCTATGTACTGATTGGTATCCTTCAGGCTGATCTTATTGATGGTAGGTCCCGTAAAATCGTATACATATACCTTATCAGCTACCCCAGTGGCTTTGATAGTCACTTGATCGATCACCTGCTCCCCATCCTTGTACTTAATCTCGTAGGTCTTCTCCGTTTTAGTTCCGTTATCGACCTTCATCTCAGTCCAACCCAAAAGCCTATCGCCTGCAATCTTATAATCAATGGTAGTGGTGATTGCCCCTGCGCTACCTTGCTCGTTAATAACAACCTGACTGGGGAAACCCACCTGCGTCACTTGATTCCCGTTGTCATCTCCTGATTTCATACAAGCTGAGAGACTTAAAACTCCGCTTGCTAATAATACGATCTTTTTCATCTTGTTAAATGTTTTAAAATTAATATTGCGACAAAGGTACGACTTTTATTTAAAATACCGAATATACATTATCATTTTTTCAAAAAAACACCCCCTCAATCAATGCGCAATTGCAGTGAATATTTGATAGCACAAAGCCTAACCACCACGATTACAAACATCGCAATCAGCGAGATATACCCCTGAAAGAAATCAAAATTACGCAATCCTAAAAATATTACACTCCCTATAAGGCAAGGCGTCGCATACAGCTCTTTATGGAATATCACAGGGATTTCATTACACAGAATATCGCGTATCACCCCACCAAAGCAGGCAGTCATCATCCCAATGGCCACCACAATCGAGTAGTGAAACTGATAAGGATACGAAAGCGCTATCTCAGTGCCTATAATGGTAAAGACAGCTATCCCCAACGTATCAAACAAAATCAGTGCTCGGTGCATATATCCAGCCTTCTTCTGAAAGAGAATTGCCGTAAGTGCCCCTAAAAAGATGCTCAACACATACAGCGGCTCCTTCATCCAGAACACTGGTGTGCGCCCTATTATCACATCCCTGAGCGTACCTCCACCCACTGCCGCAACAAAGGCTATGATGAAAATACCAAACAAATCAAAATTGCGCTCACGAGCTGCTAATGCCCCCGAGACCGCAAACACAAAAGTGCCAACCAAGTCGGCTATAAAAAAGAAATGCATTTTTTATTACTTTGATTCTTTCCCATTATTCTCTGCCAGCAACTCCGCCACATCGTACACCTTCACTTGCCCCTCTTTTTGCTTAGCCTTCAGCCCATCGCTCATCATTATATGGCAAAACGGGCAACCTGTAGCGATGATGTCTGCCTTCACTTCTAAAGCCTGCTCGGTGCGTGCCACATTGATTTCACCTGTACCACGCTCCGATTCCTTGAACATCTGTGCGCCACCCGCCCCACAGCACATCGCGCGGGCTTTGTGCCGCTTCATCTCAATCAGGTCAGCCTCTAAGGTAGAAAGCACCTCACGAGGCGCGTTGTACACGCCATTGGCACGGCCTAAGTAGCAGGGGTCGTGAAAGACGATCTTCTTTCCCTTAAAGCTGCCCCCCTCAATGGTAAGTCGTCCCTCAGCAATCAGTGCTTTGAGTAGCTCGGTGTGGTGCATCACTTCGTAATTACCCCCAAGAGCAGGATATTCATTCTTTAGCGTATTAAAACAGTGTGGACAGGCAGTAACAATCCTCGTGATACCATAGCTGTTGAGCGTCTCAATATTGGCCATTGCCTGCATCTGAAACAAAAACTCATTGCCTGCACGCTTGGCAGGGTCGCCTGTACAACCCTCCTCAGTGCCCAGCACCGCAAAACTCACTTTCGCCTTGATGAGCAGCTGTGCAAACGAGCGCACAATGCGCTTGGCACGCTCATCAAAGCTGCCAGCACAGCCTACCCAAAGCAGCACTTCGGGCATCTTGCCTTGTGCGGAGAGTTCCGCCATAGTGGGTATGTCTAACATAGTAGATTTGCTTAACTTTCAAACACCTCCACGGTGCCTTGTGTTTCCTTTAGTTCGGTGAACTTGCCCTCAAAGCGCGTAGCTTTCACGCTCAGGTTGTCAATCAGGTGATAATTGCCCCCACGCGGCTTGCCAAATATAATCCCGTGATACTTAAAGCCGTGCTGCCTTAGCCACGCCTCCGTAACCGCTCTGTGTGCCTCTGTCCGTGCCGTGAAGAAGTAGATGTTGTGCCCCTCATCGTACCATTTGTTCACCTGCAAGAGCGCATCGGGGTACACCGCTGCCGTTGCCATTCGCTCCGCCTCCTCATTGGGGATATCCTCCCCGATAGTGCCATCGATATCGATGAGGTAGTTCTTGTGCTTTTCTTCTTCCTTAAAAAGGTTTTTCTCCATAGTGTTTTTAAATTAGTGAAATAGAGTTATTATTTTACAACACCCTTAGAAAGACATTTTCTGCAAAACCCACTTTTATTAGTCTATTTATCCAAAAACAGAGGTTTATATAGAATCTCAAAAACTCAGAAATACCCTACTTGTGTTTTCCCTGTGTTTTCCTTTTGTTTTCCCTGTGTTTTCCCTTCCCTTTCTCAGAATATTTTTCTGTTGTACATTATTCACTTTCTCATACCCCAAACCTCATACCGCACAGCTCCCCTACGGTATCCACTTCTTCTCAAAGTTTGGTTTTCGCTTCTCAAGGAACGCATCACGACCCTCTTTGGCTTCATCAGTCATATACGCCAAGCGAGTAGCTTCTCCCGCAAACACCTGTTGCCCTACCATACCATCATCGGTGAGGTTCATCGCAAATTTCAGCATCTTGATAGAGGTTGGCGACTTAGCGAGGATCTCATTTGCCCACTCAATAGCCGTATCTTCTAGCTGGTCGTGAGGCACTACGGCATTTACCATTCCCATCTCAAAAGCCTCTTGAGCCGAGTAGTTGCGCCCCAAGAAGAAGATCTCCCGTGCTTTCTTCTGCCCTACCATCTTAGCCAAATACGCCGATCCGTATCCCGCATCAAAGCTGGTAACGTCAGCGTCCGTTTGCTTAAAGATAGCGTGCTCTTTGCTCGCCAAGGTGAGGTCGCACACCACGTGCAGCGAGTGTCCGCCGCCTACTGCCCAACCTGGCACTACGGCAATCACCACCTTAGGCATAAAGCGAATGAGGCGTTGCACCTCCAAGATATTGAGCCGATGGTAACCGTCCTCGCCCACGTACCCCTGATGTCCACGCGCTTTCTGGTCGCCCCCACTACAGAAACTCCACACGCCATCTTTAGGCGAGGGACCCTCAGCAGAGAGCAGCACCACCCCGATGTTCGTGTCCTCATACGCATCGCTAAAAGCGTCCAATAGCTCTGAGGTCGTCTTAGGCCGAAAGGCATTGCGCACCTCAGGGCGGTTAAAAGCTATGCGGGCAATATGTTCCGCCTTTTTGTAAGTAATGTCTGTGTATTCTTTTACAGTTATCCAATTCATATATTTCAAATTTCAGGTCTCAGCTGACAGCTAAATCCTCATTTCTACAATCTAAAATAAATAGGGTAGGCAAAGGTTACAGATACAGGTTTGCCACCTTGTCTGCCAGGTATCAGACGAGGCAATGCCTCTATAATGCGCTGTGCCTCTCGTTCTAATAGCTTATCAGGACCTCTCGTTCTTATTATCTCTATACAACCATCTGTTTTGATATGAAAAGAGACAATTACTTTCCCTTGTACACAAGCCTCTGTATACTCCTCTGGGAACCTAAAATGTAGTGCAGCATACTTATCTAAGCACTTTTTAAAACAGCTAAACTGCTCCGATGTTGCCACGCCCCTACACTCCTCAAACATAGGTTTCTCTTCCACTACCGCAAAAGGAATATCTTCTTCTGTTTGTGTAGCACTCTTTGAAGGAAACTCATCTGCTCTCGGCAGATTGCAAATACTCATCACTGGTATTGGTGGCAGTGGTGTAGCACCCTTGCGTTTTTGCCCATACCCCAACATACACACCACCAAGGCTACTATTGTAATTGCTATTCTCATATTATTCTCAGGTTTCAGGTTTCAGCTGGCAGCTGTCAGTCAGCACCTCACAATCTGATCTCTACCTCCTGACCTCTGACTACTATCATTTATCCTCATAATGCCCTAAGGCTTGGGTGATGATCACCGTATAGGCTTCAACACCCTCGCGTGCCGTCTCTACAATCTCATAGATAAGGCGGTTTTTATCATCTAATCGCCGCGACCAAAAATCGCCTTTTAGGTGTTTTAACTTTTCGGGTTTGCCAATGCCTACACGAGGATCATTCATTAGTTCTAAGAAGATCCTCAGCACATTAGCATTGATAGCTTTATTCCCTGAACGTGTGATCTCCTCTATATCTAACTTTCCTTTCTTAACAAAATCTAATTTGTAGCGCATAACGAATTGACATAGTCAATAACATCCTCTTCTGTTTCTAAAAGATAGTGTTCTCCTTGAGCCATCTGAGCCCTACCTTCTGCCACACGCTTACCTAGCTCCGCCGCATACTCCTCCGATTGTATATATGCATCAATATCGGCATACTTCTTCTTAGCACCCGCCTTTTTCTTAGTGTGGTGTAATTTTTCTTCCACATTCTTAAAAGGGTGCTTACTCAAAAAATCGCGCACCAAAGCCACCTCGCTCGGGGCTACATCAAAGCTAAATCTCGTTACAGTTGTCGGTTCCATTTCTTGTACTGTTGTCATATTATTCTCAACTTTCAGGTATCAGCTGCCAGCTCTCAGGCTGGAAGCTAAACCTCTATTACTCATCTTTCACTTCTGGGCTCTGCAATCTAAAACTAATAGGATAGTCAAAGATTACAGGAACAGGCTTCCCGTACAGTTTACCAGGTATAAACTTAGGCAGCGCCTCTATAATGTGACGTACCTCCTGTTCTAATAGTGGGTGCGGACCTCGTAATTCTACTATGGTAACACTCCCATCAGGATTTACACGAAAAACCAAACGAACGCTCCCCTGAATACCCGCCTTCACAGCCGCTTCAGGATAATGAAAGTGAGCAATCACGTGCTTATTCAACTGTTCCTTAAAGCACTTCGTCTGCTCCTGCTTGTCAACATCCTTACACGCCTCAAACATAGGTTTCTCATCTACTACCGAAAAAGAAAACATCTCTTCCTCCACCACAATCTCTGGTATGCTCCTTACCTTGCTACTTTGCGTAGGCTTCTTACCAGCACCCTTGCGTTTTTGCCCATACCCCAACATACACACCACCAAGGCTACTATTGTAATTGCTATTCTCATATTATTCTCAGGTTTCAGGTCTCAGCTTTCAGCTGTCAGTCATCAGGGTACAATCTGACCTCTGACCCCTGACCCCTATTTATTATGGTCTTTCAAAAACTGTGCCAAGCCACTATCGGTTAAAGGGTGCTTCAGCAGCCCCAGTATAGCCGCCAGCGGCGCAGTGATCACATCAGCACCAATGCGAGCGCACTCCAAGATGTGCATCGTGTGGCGCACTGAAGCCGCCAATATCTGTGTATCGTAGCCGTAATTGTCGTAGATGAGCCGTATATCCTCAATCAGGTGCAGCCCATCGGTAGAGATGTCGTCGAGCCTACCGATGAAGGGCGACACGTACGTAGCCCCTGCCTTAGCTGCCAATAGGGCTTGACCTGCTGAGAACACCAAGGTGCAGTTGGTGCGGATACCCTTATCCGAGAAATAGCGTATCGCCTTCACCCCCTCTTTGATCATCGGTACTTTCACCACTATTTGCGGATTGAGAGCCGCCAGCTCCTCACCTTCGCGTACGATACCCTCAAAGTCCGTAGCGATCACCTCTGCCGAGACGTCCCCCTCTACGATGGTGCAGATATCCACATAGTGTTTGAGAATAGCCTCTTTGCCCTTAATCCCCTCCTTAGCCATCAGCGAAGGATTGGTCGTTACTCCGTCTAAGACGCCCAAATCTTGCGCCTCACGTATCTGTTCTAAGTTTGCTGTGTCAATAAAAAATTTCATTGTTATTTACTTTTTATTTCTTTATTCATTCTCGCTGTCTTTAAGCTACTTGCAAGTAGTTTAATCAATTCTGTTGCCTCTACATCAATACTTTCATACTCTTTTTCAGAGATATATTCACATTCAAAAAGAAGTTCAAGCCAATAGACAGTCTCATTCATTTCCTTATAGCCAATAGACAATTTATGAATAAAATCCTCTCTACTTTCTGCACATTCCGCTTCTCTAACCATTGCTCCAACAGAAGTACCACTTCGCAACACCTGTTTCGAAAGTACAAACTCCTTTTTACACTCTACTAAGTACTTATAAAGGTTCACTATCCTTATTGCAAAACGAAAACTCTTCTCCTTCAGCACACCTTTCTCCATTGTTTTTACTTATTTTAAACTTAATACAACATTCACTTTCCACTATACACTTTTCACTATACACTATAAAACTTCCTTAGCATTGCCTCATACCATTTGCTAGGTAACAATCGTTTCAGTACAATAGAAAATTGCTCTAAGGGTTTTGCCTCTTTGTAATGCACACGGGGGTGCTTCGTCCTGATCACAGCCAGAATGCGCCGTGCCATATCCTTGGGGTCACCACCGTTATCGACGTGTGTATCCATTGTCTTCAACTGCTGAGCGTACACCTCAGCATAAGGCGAATCCTCCTTTACAGGCGTGTAAAGTCTGCGCGAGGCAATATCCGTAGCAAAGTCGCCAGGGGCGATGGTGGTTACTTCTACCCCAAAAGGCTGCACCTCCATACGCACCGACTCACTGAGCAGCATCAGTGCCCCCTTGCTTGCCGAGTACGCCCCACGGAAAGGCAACCCCATATAGCCCGCGATCGAGGTAATGTTGATAATCAGCCCGCTGCCTTGCGTGCGCATCGTGGGCAGCACCGCCTGCATCACCGCCACTGCCCCGAATACGTTAGTGGCAAACACCCCTTCCAGCTCCTGTGCGGATAGCTCTTCCACGGCACCCGTAGCCCCAACGCCCGCGTTGTTTACCAGCACATCAATCCTGCCTTCGCGCTCCACAATCGCAGCTACTGCCCGTTGCACACTGCCCGTATCGCGCACATCCATAGCAATGAGCTCAAACCCTGTCTCTTTGCCTTCGATATGGCGGGCAGTGCCGTAGACTTTATATCCCTCAGATGTAAGCAATTCTGCTGCTGCCCTACCGATCCCCGAGGTCGCCCCTGTGATGAGTACTACTTTTTGCATCTTATCTCTTTAATCTTGCAAAGATACAAACAATTTCCGTAATACGGCATATCCATCTTTAAATAGTTTTTATAGGATAAGTTAACTTACTAATTCCCAAACAAATACAAGTACACACTTATAAACCCACCTCCTCCCCTACCCCATTATCGAAAGAATAACGGATAGATAACGGAACACCCTCGAGCCGATCCCGAAGATCTGACGCGAGCACCCACAACGGTAACCGAAGGAACAGTACAAGAACAGTATAGGAACGCCGAAGGATGACTGAAGGATAACCGAAGAACAGTAATAGGATAGTATTAAGTTAGTATTAGGTTAGTATTAGGTTTAGCGAAAAACCATCGAACAATCAACGGGTTATAAGAGACCAGAAAACAGGGATCAGAGGGCAGAAGCAAGAACTAACTCCCACCCCTGACCTCTGATCTCTGACCCCTGACCTCTTTTAAAAAACATAACTCACTGATTACAGGGACATTCAACAAGTTCTCTGAGAATATTCTCCTAAAAAATTTGTGTAGTTAAAAAAATAGTCGTACCTTTGTGCGCTATTTACATTATAGAGTAAACTATGAGTGAAGAACTAAATCAGAATCAGTATTCGGCGGATAATATCCAGTCGTTGGAAGGAATGGAACACGTGCGTATGCGCCCCTCAATGTATATCGGTGATGTGGGCACACGCGGGCTGCACCACCTTGTATATGAGGTGCTTGACAACTCAATCGACGAGGCACTGGCAGGCTATTGCGACACCATTTCAGTAAGCATCAATGAAGATAATTCAATCACCGTAATAGATAACGGACGCGGTATTCCTGTGGATATCCACAAGAAGGAAGGCGTCTCAGCCTTAGAGGTCGTGATGACTAAGATCGGGGCTGGTGGTAAGTTTGACAAAGGCTCGTACAAGGTATCGGGCGGGTTGCACGGTGTAGGCGTATCGTGTGTGAATGCCCTCTCTATCCACCTGACAGCCACTGTGTACCGCGACGGCAAAGTGTGGCAGCAAGAGTACTCACAGGGCAAGCCGCTTTACCCCGTAAAGCAAGTGGGCGATACCGATAAGCGCGGTACCGAAGTAACCTTCCTGCCCGACCCAGCCATATTCGAGCAAACCACAGAATTTAAATACGATGTGCTAGCAGCGCGCATTCGCGAGTTGGCATACCTAAACAAGGGCATCACCATCACCCTTACTGACCTTCGCAATAAGGACGAAAAGGGCAACTACATCTCTGAGAAGTTCTACTCAGAAGACGGATTGAAGGAGTTCGTCAAGTTCTTAGATGGCAACCGTGTGCCTATCATCTCCAAGGTGATAGGTATGGAAGGTGAGAAGAACGGTATCCCTGTGGAAGTAGCGATGACTTACAACGATTCTTTCAACGAGAACCTTTACTCGTACGTCAATAACATCAACACTACTGAGGGGGGTACGCACCTGCAAGGCTTCCGTATGGGGCTGACGCGCACACTGAAAGCATACGCCGATAAGTCGGGAATGCTGGAAAAATTGAGTAAGGACAAGAAGAACCCAGTGGAGATCTTAGGGGATGACTTCCGCGAAGGGCTTACAGCGGTGATCTCAGTAAAGGTTGCTGAACCACAGTTTGAAGGGCAGACTAAGACCAAGCTCGGTAACCGCGAAGTAACCTCGGCAGTCTCACAGGCAGTATCGGATATGCTGGAGGCTTACTTAGAGGAAAACCCTAACGACGCTAAGACTATCGTTGAGAAGGTAATCCTCGCAGCCCAAGCACGACAAGCAGCACGCAAAGCTCGTGAGATGGTGCAACGCAAGAGCGTGATGAGCAGCGGCGGGCTGCCTGGTAAGTTGGCTGACTGCTCCGAAGAAGACCCAACCAAGTGCGAGCTATTCCTTGTGGAAGGGGACTCAGCGGGAGGTACTGCCAAGCAAGGGCGCGATAAGAATATCCAAGCGATATTACCCCTCAAAGGTAAGATTCTAAACGTTGAGAAAACAATGCAGCACAAGGTGTTCGACAATGATGAGATTAAGAACATCTACACAGCGCTGGGGGTAACCGTAGGTACCGAAGAGGATTCAAAGGCGCTAAATCTGAGCAAGCTGCGTTATCACAAAGTGATTATTATGTGTGATGCCGACGTCGATGGATCGCACATTACCACACTGATACTAACGTTCTTCTACCGATATATGCGCGAGCTTATCGAGAAGGAGCACGTCTACATCGCTACACCACCGCTCTACTTGGTTAAGAAAGGCAAACGCGAAGAATACGCTTGGACGGAAAAAGAGCGCGATACCCTCTCAACTGATATGGGGCAAGGAGCTACCATACAGCGCTATAAAGGGTTGGGTGAGATGAACGACCACCAGCTGTGGGATACCACTATGGACCCCGAGCACCGCACATTGCGCAAGGTAACCATCGACAACGCTACCGAAGCAGACCGCATCTTCTCAATGCTAATGGGCGATGAGGTACCACCACGCCGTGAGTTCATCGAGAAGAACGCTAAATATGCTAAGATAGACGCCTAAGATAATGTACAATGAATAGTGCATAATGAATAATAACACGTGTACTATTCATTGTTCATACATTATTCATTAAAATAATAAGGAGTATTATGCCAGTAGCCACTATAAGTGCAGAAGTAAACATCTCAGAAGTACCTTTCGTAGAAACTCTACTAAAGAAAATTAGAGCAAAGAAAGTAAAGGTGCAAATGCCTAAAACCATTGATGACACCTCAATGACTGAGGCTGAGTTTCGAGCAAAAATCAACAGAGCTTTGGAGGGTGATTTTGCAGCTCTAACAAGAGAAGAACGAAAAAAACTGCTTTTTGGTGATGAGTACAAAAAACATCTATGAAATTGACTTCTCCATAGAAGAAGCAAAGGATGATATTGCGAGACACCAAGCAGCAGGAAACCTTAAACTGATTGTTAAGATAGACACCTTCCTTGATGAGATAGAATTGCATCCTTTAACAGGCACAGGCAAACCTGAACGCTTAAAAGGCTATGGAGATCGTGTAGTATACTCGCGCCGCATTAATGACGCACATCGGTTAGTATACGAAGTGATTGAAGAAGAGAAGAAAGTAAGATTACTCTCAGCGTGGGGACACTACAACGATAAATAACAGTAAAACATATTAACAAACCACTACTCAAAAAACTCTATGGGTGGTGGTTTCTGCTTTTTAGATAACTTTAATACACGAATATTATGAAAAAGTTTATTACACTATTAATGCTTTGTTCACTTGCATTTACTGCTTGTGACAATAAGGACAACAAGGACACTCCTGACAATCCAGATCCTGAGGTGCCAGCGCCTAAACCACTGCCGCCAACACCTCCAGTGCCTCCTGCTCAGCAGACAGAGCCTCCAAGAAGTCGCGGGTTTATGGTATCAAGAGCGGAACATATCACTGCAAAAGACCTCAGCGATGCACGAAGCTGGGGTGCTAACTTGATACGCTTGCAACTGACTCCTGCGAGCTATGCCGTAGAGAAAGTTCATACCTCTGATGTATTTGCAGCGCTACCCGCTTACTTTGACAACGTAATCATAAAACGTATTCAAGAAGCTGAAAGTGTAGGTATGCGTGTGCTGTTAGACCTTCACCAAGCTCCTATAACTGTTGGTGGCAAGGCACCTACTGTTGACTATGAGAAGACCGAAGAGTTTTGGAACAGTCCCAACACCAAAGCTTCGTTTATCAAGTTTTGGCAAATGATAGCCGAAAGGCTCAAAGATGCCAAATACAACAATGTGATATGGGGGTACGACCTTTACAATGAGGCAGCTATAGGCACCAATTGGGCACCTTCGCAGCAATGGATGAATATGGCAGACGACATTGTTGCTGCTATCCGTAAGATTGACAGCGACGTATGGGTGGTATATCAACCTGGTACAAGTATTAGCCGTTGGGCAGATGTAAAACCATTGAAGGACAAGCGCGTGGTGTACAGCTATCACTACTATGCACCATCAGGGTTTACACACCAAGGGGTTCAAGGGAGAGATAAATCCGAGACTTTCTATCTGAACCCTACAACACGTGCTGAGGCTTTAAAGAAAATACGCGCTAATATCTACCCTGGTAAACTCAAAGAGAGCTGGGAGCAACCAAGCCAAGCTCGTTATTGGGATAAGAACACTATGATTCAGTTTTTAGAGCCTTTTGACAAATTCGTAAGAGAACACAAAGTGCCCGCCCTCATCGGAGAGTTTAGTGTGATTTGCTGGAGCGACGTTCCTTCGTCAACCAAATGGCTTAAAGACGCTATGGAGGTATTTGAAAGCAAAGGCTATTCGTGGTGCTATCACGCTTTCAGAGAATGGCAAGCGTGGAGCTTAGAGCAACCCGAAGGTCCTGATAACTTCTGGGCTAAGGGAGAAAATATGCCAGCACCTTCAAAAACAGAAACCCAAAGAGCCAAAGTTGTAAAGGCTGGACTTAAGAAAAACTATTAATAAATAAGCCTAAAATTATTTAGATTTGTTACATATTTCAGGGTAGCAAGTCGAGGTGTTTTTAACGTATACTATTTAAAATGAAATAGATAACGATATCTATCCGATACGCCTTCGATAGGGCTTCGTTAAAAATATTTCTACAGAATAAGAAACTTCATTACCTTTGCCGTTGAAAGCAAGATAATGAAGTTTTTTATTTTGTTAGAAACGCTTTGTATTAGGTTGTAAAAGTAGAATGAATCCTGAACATATTTCAAAGAGTAAGAGCTTTTATTGCGTTGGGCTAAGCTACAAAAAGGCAGATGCTACAATGCGAGGTCTGTTTAGCCTTAGTGCTGAGCAGAAGGAATTGCTATTGGAGAAAGCAAAGGCAAGTGGCATTGATGAGCTGATGGTGATATCTACCTGCAATCGCACGGAACTTTACGGCTATGCAGAGCACCCTTTCCAACTGATACAGCAGCTATGCGCCTTCTCAAAAGGTACGGTTGAGGACTTTCAAGAGATTGGCTATATCTTTAAGAACCGTGAGGCTATTCAACATCTTTTTGAAGTAGGTACGGGCTTAGATAGCCAAATATTAGGTGACTTTGAGATCATTAGCCAGATAAAACAGAGTTTTGTGCTATCACGGGATAAGGGATTGGCAAAGGCATTTTTAGAACGCCTTATCAACAGCGTGATCAGTGCGAGCAAGCGTATTAAGAATGAGACAGCCCTCTCAGCAGGGGCAGCCTCAGTATCATTCGCAGCAGTGCACTACATTCTACATAATGTGAAGGAGGTTTCACAGAAGAATATACTGCTTTTTGGGGTGGGAAAAATAGGTCGCAACACTTGTGAAAACCTTATCAAACACACACAGAACAAGCACATTACCCTCATCAACCGCACACGCGAGAAGGCAGAGCAGGTGGCAGGTAAATTTAGTCTTATCGTAAAGGATTTTGAGGATCTGAATCGCGAGATCGCACAAGCTGACGTGATGGTAGTTGCCACAGGAGCTTCAACACCGACGGTTACTAAAACACTTATCACCCAACAGAAGCCGTTGCTCATCTTGGATTTATCCATCCCTAAGAACGTGGCAGAAGAGGTGCAAGAGCTACCTAATGTTACTGTAATTCACTTAGATACACTTTCGAAGCTCGCCGACGACACCATTGAGCGCCGTAAAAAAGCCATTCCTGATGCAATGCGCATCATCGAAGAGATGAAGGCTGAATTCCTGCAATGGCTCGACCGCAGAAAGTTTGCCCCTACAATCCAAGCGCTGAAATCAAAGCTCGAAGGCTTAAAGCTGGCTGAAATCGACTTCCAACGCAAAAAGATAGAGGGCTTTAACGAACAGCAGGCAGAGCTTATCAGCAATCGCATTATCCAGAAGATCACTACACAGTTCGTCAACCACCTCAAAGAGGCGCAAGATATGGAGGAGAGCGTGAATTGGTTACAACAAGTTTTTCAGTTAGAAGTTGCTGAGAACGGATAATTTACTTACTTTTGCGCTAACTTTTAAAAAGCGTATCAATGAGACGAATTAGAATCGGCACCCGAGATAGTGAACTTGCTTTATGGCAGGCACATACTGTACAACGCCAGCTAGAAGCCTTAGGCTACCAGACTGAGATTGTAGCTGTAAAATCAGAAGGGGATATCATCTTAGATAAGCCTCTGTACGAGATGGGCATTGTGGGGGTTTTTACCAAAACCTTAGATATAGCAATGTTGCAAGGGCAGATTGACATTGCTGTACACAGTATGAAGGATGTGCCCACTACCCTACCCCAAGGCATTGTACAAGGGGCCGTGCTGAAGCGTGCCAATCCTCACGACATTTTACTTTACAAATCAAGTGCTGACTTTGCTGAAAACACTGCCTCAGTAGCTACTATTGCTACCAGCAGTTTGCGCAGGAAGGCACAGTGGCTGCATAGGTTTCCACTTCACACCGTAGAAAACTTGCGTGGGAATGTGAATACACGTCTACAAAAATTAACTGACAGCACGTGGGATGGCGCTATCTTTGCCGCAGCAGGCTTGGAACGCATCAATAAAAAACCTACGAACCATTTGGTTCTGGACTGGATGTTGCCAGCACCTGCACAAGGGGCAATGGTAGTAGTAGTAAATGAGAAAGATGCTTATGCCCGCAAGGCAGTAGCACAGCTCAACAACCCTACCACCGAACTCTGTACTGAGGTAGAAAGGCAATTCTTAAAGACCTTAGAAGGGGGATGTACTGCACCTATTGGAGCTTATGCCTACTTCGAAAACAACACCATTCACTTTAAAGGAGGCTTATTCTCTCCTGACGGGAAGGAGGCTATCACAGTAGACGAGACAATTGAAAGCAGTAAAGCCTCAGAGGCTGGAAAACACTTTGCCACAATGGTTTTAGCCAATGGAGGAGCAGCCATCATTGAGCAATTCAACACACAAGCAAAATAAAATCTTCATCTTTAGTATTGTCAATTCAAAAAATCGGCGTACCTTTGCCGCCGTTTCTGAGCGGTAGCTGCTGCTCGCTGTTTTATAAAAAATAGTGTAATGAATATTAAAAAATCTCTCTTATGGGTTGCTGCGGCGACCTTATTTGTGGGCTGTAAGTCGGCTATGGACATAGCTTCAGCCTCTTTTGATAAAGCACCAACTACGCTTACCAAAGAAGGTAAGAAATACACTGACGAGGCACTAAAGCCTTGGCCTCACGAAAGCCTTACCACAGGTTTCCCAGGGATCAACCTCAAAGGGGCTTACGAACTGCTTAAAGGTATGAAGCCTCAGACAGTGATTGTGGGCGTAGTGGATTCGGGGGTGGATATTGACCACGAGGATTTGAAGAATGTGGTGTGGACAAATACTAAGGAAATCCCTGGCAATGGCATTGATGACGACAAGAACGGCTATGTGGACGATATCCACGGTTGGAACTTCTTGGGCAATATCGGGGCTGAAAACACAGAGATGACGCGCATCGTGAAATCGGGCAATAAGAAGAACCCTGATTATGCCAAAGCTAAAGAAGCCTACGACAAGGATCGCAAGGAGGCTAAGGAAGATAAGGAACAGTACGAACAGCTTTTGCAGGTGGTTACCTTCTCAGATGGCATTTTGAAAAACCTCCTCAAGAAGGATGTTTATACCCTCGAAGATGTTGAAAAGGCTGCCAAAGGCAATAAGTACGACGCTTACACCTCTGAGGCGATTGCTTTTATGCGCCAGATACTCGGCAAGACAGGCAATTCGGCAGAGCTCAAAAAGGAGTTAGAGCAAGGCTTAGAGCACTTTAATACGAAGTTAGACCGCCACTTAAACACGAAGTTCAGTCCGCGTAAGGACATCTTAAAGGACGACGAGAATGATTTCAGCAAGAAATACTACGGCGACAACAATGTGAAGGGTCCTGTGCTTAAGGATGCTCTCCACGGCACGCACGTTGCAGGCATCATCGGTGCTGAGCGCAATAACGGCAAGGGGATGAATGGAGTAGCTAACAAGGTGCTCATTATGGCAGTGCGTGCAGTGCCTGACGGCGATGAGTACGATAAGGATGTGGCACTTGCAATCCGTTACGCTGTGGACAACGGTGCTAAGGTAATCAACACCAGCTTTGGCAAGGGCTATTCACCTCATAAGGAATGGGTGTACGACGCTATTAAATACGCCGCTGCTAAGGATGTGCTTATCGTGAATGCTGCGGGCAACGATACGAAGAACATCGACTTGGATAAGAATGCGACCTTCCCGATGGACGAGATCAACGGCAAGGAATTTGCGGATAACTTCCTCACCGTAGGGGCATTGAACTACGAGTATAACGACCATTTGGTGGCTGAGTTTTCTAACTACGGCAAGCGCAACGTAGATGTGTTTGCCCCAGGGGTGAAGATTTACTCTACCACACCTGATAACAAATACGAGTTTTTGCAGGGTACTTCAATGGCGGCACCTGAGGTAGCGGGCTTAGCAGCACTGTTGCGCTCGTACTTCCCTTCGCTTACTGCCGCACAGACAAAGAAGGTTATTATGCAATCGGGAGTGAAGGTGAATATGGATGTGCTCATCGGTGATGAACGCGGTGATGCGGCACCTAAGAAAGTGCCTTTTGCGGATCTTTCAACCACAGGCACTATCGTCAATGCGCGCAATGCAGTGATATTAGCAGCACAGCTGACAAAGACAAAGATGAAAAAGTAGCTTTTAGCCCTTGGCTAATGGCTTTTAGTAAATAGAGAAAAGTAAAAGAGCCGCTCTGAACAAGTCAGAGCGGCTCTTTTATTGCTGTAAAGTAAGCGATTATTTGCCTTTTTGGTATAATTCCGCTACCTTATCCCAATTGATAACATTGAAGAAAGCCTCGATGTAGTCGGGGCGGCGGTTCTGGTAGTTAAGGTAATAAGCGTGTTCCCATACGTCCAAGGCTAAGATGGGCAGTGCCCCTTCTGCGCAGTTGATGGCGGGCATCAGCGGGTTATCCTGATTAGGGGTAGAGCAGACAGAGAGTTTGCCCCCTTTGCTCACACATAGCCAAGCCCAGCCCGAGCCGAAGCGCGTAGCCGCAGCTTTGGAGAAGACTTCTTTGAAACCTTGGAAGCTGCCGAACTCAGCATCAATAGCCGCAGCCAGTTCGCCTGAGGGTACCCCGCCGCCATTAGGGCTCATCACCTCCCAGAAGAGGCAGTGATTGTAATAGCCACCCCCATTGTTGCGCACTGCAGCATTGTTCATATCAAGGGTGGAGAGGATTTCCTCAATGGTTTTGCCCTCTAACGGAGTGCCATTGATGGCGGCATTGAGGTTGGTGGTGTAGGCATTGTGATGCTTGGTATGGTGTATTTCCATAGTGCGAGCATCGATGTGAGGCTCAAGGGCATCGTAAGCATACGGCAATTTAGGTAATGTAAATGACATAGTTATTGTTTTTTAGTTATTAGGCGGCAAAAGTACGAAAAAGATTTTAGATAACACTACTCGTGATTGTTTTCTCCTTCAAGTTATTTTTTAATCACTTTTTTTACAACTACCTATACTATTTATAAATCACTATAAATCATCAATATAGATCGTTTTTTAGAGGTGCAAAGAAATAAGTGTATTTATTTTTTTACTGAAATATTTTTGTAGTTCGCTAAAAAGTCGTACTTTCGCCGTTCGATTAATCATAGTTAAAAATTTAGACGTATATAAACAATGGCAGTTCTTGAGAAAATTAGAAGTAAGACCGTTTTTTTGATAGCGATCATTGGGCTTGCCCTTTTCGCTTTTGTGATTTCAGATTTCATTGGTCGTGGGAAGTTTAGTGGCGGTGTTCCCTCTGCAATAGGGAGTGTAAATGGTGAGGATATCCCCATTGGTCCCTTCAGAGAGCAGGTAGAGAATGCTCAGCGCCAATATGCAGGTGCAGGAAGCGCTTGGGTAGCACAGCAGATTTGGAAACAGAATGTGCAACAGACGCTTCTCAACCAACAAGTGGAAAAATTAGGGCTGAGTGTGGAGAAAGAGCAAATACTCGCTATTCTTGAAAAATCGGAATTGGGCAAAGATCCTAATTTCACAAATGAGTTTGGTGTATTCGATGCTAATAAATTTACTGCGTATATAGCAAACATAAAATCATCAAATCCTCAGGCTTACGCTCAATGGAAGCTGCAAGAAAATGCTATCGTTCAAGAAACTAAAATGCAGATGTACTTTAGCTTGATCGGGGCGGGGTTAGGCGTTACCAAAGCTGAAGCTGAGATTGACTACGCTCAGGAGAAAGATATGGCAGACATCAACTACGTAGCCTTGCCATACAACACTATCGACGACAAAAGTATCAATGTAAGCGACAGTGAAATAGAGCAATATATTAAGAAGCACGAGAAGCAGTTCAAGCAAGAGGCTTACCGCAATATTCAATACGTAGTAATCAATGAGCGACCTTCAGCTGAAGATATCCAAAAGGAAAAAGAAGCTACTTTGCAATATCTACGCCCTGAGATCGTTTTCAATGCGAAGACAAACAAGAATGATACTATTGCAAGTTTTGCAACTGTGAAGAACGTACGTGAGTATGTAAACAGACGCTCGAATGTGCCCTTTGATTCCTTGTTTGTGAAAAAAAGCGATCTCCCCGTTATGTATGCTGATACGCTATTTAATCTGCCAATAGGCAAAGTTTTTGGTCCATACGAAGATGGTAACACCGTTAAACTCAGCCGTATGTTGGCTAAAGAAATGAACGGTGCTGTGAATGTAAGTCATATATTAGTAGCTTATGAAGGAAGCCAAGGGGCTAATCCAGCTCTTAAGCGCACTAAAGAGGAAGCTAAAGCACGTGCCGAGGAATTGCTCACTCAGGCAAAGACTCCTGAAGCAAACTTTGATATCTTAGCCATAACCAGCTCTGACGACCCAAGTGTACAACGCCGTGGTGCTAACTTAGGGTATATCACCAAAGGACAAATGGTAAAACCTTTTGAGGAGTTTGCTTTTAACAATCCAGCAGGCACTGTGGGAGTGGTAGAAACTGACTATGGATTCCACGTGATAAAAGTAATTGATAAGGTAAATACAGTACAACTGGCTACCATTGTACACAATATTGAACCTTCAGATAAAACCATTAACGAATTATTCTCAAAAGTAACTAAATTCGAAATGGATGTGAATGAAAAACCAAAAGAATTTGGTGCTATTGCCAAGAAATCTGACCTTTCAGTGCTCCGTGGGGATTATCTTCATATAAATGATGACAACATACCTGGCTTAGGTTCTAACCGCCCATTAGTAAAATGGCTGTTCGAAAAAGACACTAAGATAGGAGATGTAAAGATGTTCAACTCCAATAGTAACTATGTAGTTGCTCAATTAGTAAAGAAAGGAGAGGAAGGTATCAGCTCAGTAGCTGATGTACGCGATATTGTAAAACCTATTCTTATCAAGCAAAAGAAAGCTGAGATCTTGAAAGGGAAAGCAAAAGGTGGTAATTTAGAGGCAATTGCTTCAGCAAATAAGACCGAGGTTAAAACAGCTAATGGCTTAACAATGAAGAGTGCAATCATTGCAAACGAAGGTCGCGAACCTCGCGTAGTAGGGGCTGCTTTTGGTTTGAAACAAGGTACAACCTCTAAGCCTATCGAAGGAGAAAGAGGTGTGTATGTAATCAAACTTAACAGCCTACAAGTAGCTACCCCTCCTATCAACTATCGCCCTTATGCTAAGGCTATTGAAACTCAACGTCTATCAGGTGCTATTGACGAGGTACTCAACGCTCTTGAAAGTACTGCGAAAATCAAAAATAATCTAAGTACCTTCTATTAGAAGAAATAGAAACTGAAAAAGATAAATTAGGAGTTAAGAATAGGAATGTGATGCCTATTCTTAACTCCTAATTTTTATTTACCACTCTAAATTTTGGCTGTTTAGGATATTTTTCGTACTTTTGCGGGGTGTTAATTAATTATTTAATAGTGTGGATTTAAGCGATTACAGAAAGACTTACAATAAGCAGGCACTCTTAGAGGGTGATGCCCCTGAGAACCCTATGGAGCTATTTCAGCGGTGGTTTTATGATGCTGATGAGAGTGAGAGTGTAGATGAGGCAAACGCGATGTCAGTGGCAACTATCGGCTTAGATGGTTTTCCTAAAACGCGAGTGGTGTTGCTCAAGCAGTTTACTGCCGAGGGCTTTATCTTCTACACTAACTATCAAAGTGAGAAAGGGCGTGCTATTGCGGCAAATCCACATTTGTGCTTGTCGTTCTTCTGGGCAGGATTAGAGCGGCAGATCATCATCAAAGGGATTGCTGAGAAGGTGGCTGAAGGCACCTCCGATGGTTATTTTGCTTCGCGCCCTGTGGGTAGCCAGCTGGGGGCAATGGTCTCACCCCAAAGTGAGGTAGTGCCTTCACGGGAATACTTAGAAGAAAAGCTCCACGCCTTAGAGCAAGTCTACGCCGATAAGGAAGTGCCTCGCCCAGCCTATTGGGGAGGGTTCTTAGTGCGCCCTGTGTCAATGGAGTTCTGGCAAGGACGCCCTAATCGCTTGCACGACCGCCTGCGGTATACCCTCACTGACACTTACGATTGGATAAGAGAACGCTTAGCACCTTAATAGAATTTTTATGAAGAATTGGATATTTTTAATACTTATAGCATTGCCTTTTACAGGTTTTTCCCAAGAGGATATGGATGAAGGCGTAATGAGCTCCGTTAAACAGACGGTTACCAACACTTCCGTAGACCTCGACTATCTTGAAGATCAGTTTTACGTAGGCTTCACTTATGATTATCTGGCGGTGAAGGCTACCAATGTGGTGCAGCATAACCTTTCGCGAGGTATACATGCGGGCTTTTTGCGGGATATTCCCATAAATGCGAAGCGCACTGTTGGCTTTGCGGCGGGCTTGGGCTATGCTTACGATCGTGTGTATAACAATATGCTCGCTACCAAGACTGCCACAGGCGTGGATTACCAAATTGTAGAGCGATTTAAGGATTTAGACCTCAGCAGGAACTTCTTTGAGACCCACACCGTTGAGTTTCCTATTGAGTTTCGCTATCGCACCTCTACCCCTGAAAGTCATAAGTTTTGGCGCGTGTACACAGGTTTGAGACTTGGGTATATCTTCAGCGAGCGCAGTTTGAATACACGCAGTAGTGTCTCCACCTCATTTCAAAATCCTGACATTAATAAGACGTTTCAGTGTAAAGCATTTGCTGTCTTTGGCTATAATGCGCTGAACTTCTTCGTGCAATACAACCTTACCCCACTGATGAAAGATGCCCATACTGCAGAGGGTACTAGCCTGAAATCAAACGTATTACAAATAGGATTAATGTTTTACATCTTATAGAATGGAAGAGCATATCACACGTTGGCGATTGATACTCGGGCAAGATGTGCGGGCAATGGGCGAGGCTGCCCTCAGCGAAGAGCAATCACTGTTAGACGCTACCCTTGCGGCACTCTATGACGATACTGAGGGTGGCAAAGGCAGTGGTCGCGGTGCTGGGTTGGGGAAGTCAGCTCCCAATCTCGCTAAGTGGCTCACCGATGTGCGCAACTTCTTCCCGCCAGATGTGGTGAGTATCATACAAGCGGACGCCATTGAGCGCAAAGGGCTTACCAAACTGCTCTTTGAGCCTGAGACGCTCAAGAATGTGAAGCCCGACATCGCTATGGTGGGCACGTTGATGGCACTGAAAGGGCAGATACCTAAGAAGTCAAAGGATTCGGCACGTGAGCTAGTAAAGGCAGTAGTAGATGAGATAATGAAGCGTATGGAGCAAGACCTACGGCGTGCAGTAACAGGGGCACTTAACAAGAAAGCACATACGCCGATTGCCAACTTCTCCTCCACAGACTGGAAGCGGACTATCAATCGTAATTTGAAGAACTACGACACGGAAACCAAGCGACTTATTCCTGAGAAGTTTTACTTCTTTGAGCGTACACAGAAGCAAAAGAGCTGGACGGTAATCCTTGATATCGACCAAAGTGGCTCGATGTGTGACTCTATCATCTACTCTTCAGTGATGGGCTCCATCTTTGCCTCAATGCCTGCGTTGGATACGCACGTGATTGCTTTTGACACTGAGGTTACCGACCTTACAGAACTCTGTCGTCAAGACCCTGTGGATATGCTCTTTGGGGTACAACTCGGCGGGGGGACGGACATCAATAAGTCGGTAGCATATTGTCAAACACTCATAGAGAACCCTCGCAAGACAATGTTTATCCTCATCTCTGACCTTTACGAAGGAGGCGTACGTGCGGGTCTTTTACGCCGCCTTGAGCAGATGCACAGCGATGGTGTAAAAGTGATGGTGCTGTTGGCACTTTCAGACAGCGGTCGCCCCGACTATGATGAGAAATTAGGTAAGGAAATTGCTAAGAAAGGTATCGCCTGCTTTGCCTGCACCCCTGACCGCCTTCCTGACTTAGTGGCGGCAGCCCTAAAAGGCGATGACCTCAATAAGTTCGAGGGGAGTGATAAAGGAGGCGAGAAGAACGTGTAAAGCATTATACAGATAAAAGAAATGGCTACCAATATGGATAGCCATTTCTTTTATCTGTAATAATATCTTGAGTTGCATTACACTTAATTCTTAAGAAAGAAAAGAATTCCAACACCACAAGTACGGAACACATACGGACGACATACGGATAAAATAGCCCATATGGACGCATAATACAAATCAGGTATTAGGTATAAACATTAGAACAATAAACTTTCTGAATGTTGAAATACAAAAAATATAATAAATTTCTCTCCTTTATCAGAAATTAGGTCTGAGCTGATTGTTCTTACTGTAGAAGTTTTCAATCACCTCAAGCACCTCATCTTCAGTATCTACTAAGTGAAACAATTCCATATCACCAGCACTTATATTGCTGAATTTCTCTAAAAGCACTTCCTTTACCCACGCAATCAGTCCTTTCCAATACTCTGTACCCACTAAAATGATAGGTATTTGGTCAATTTTACGCGTCTGTACTAATGTTATTGATTCAAAAAGTTCATCAAGCGTACCAAAACCTCCTGGCATTGCCACTAAAGCCTGCGAATACTTCACAAACATCACTTTACGCGCAAAAAAGTAATCGAACTTGATATTCTTGTCGTGGTCAATATACGAATTGTTGGTTTGCTCAAAAGGTAGATCAATATTTAGCCCCGCTGACACTCCACCTGCCTCGTGGGCACCCTTATTGCCTGCTTCCATAATTCCAGGACCACCCCCAGTAATCACTCCGTAACCTGCCTCCACAATCTTACGACCAATACGCTCTGTAAGCTCATAATACTTACTGCCTGGCTTAAGCCTCGCAGAACCAAAAATACAAATGCACGGACCTATGGCACTCATCTGCTCATAGCCGTGCACAAACTCACTCATTATCTTAAAAATAGACCACGCATCGTGTGTCTTAATCTCGTGCCAAACTTTTGAATGTTTCTTACTCATATTTATTATTTTAAGTTATAAGGCTGCAAAGGTAATAATAATATTCTGAACAATACAAGTTTTTAGAGTAATATTCTAAAAATAAAAGCTCTGATTAATAAAAACACAAAAAAAGCCCTACCAAAGGCAGGGCTATCCAAACTTTCTCAACAGCTATTACATCTTCTTAGTAAGGCTATAATCAAGCTCTGTCTTGATTTCATTGCCATCCTTATCCAAGAGAAGGATCTTTCCATTATCCTTAAGGGCATAGTAGGTTTTCTCTCCTTTCTCGCTAGTAAGGGTAAACTTACCTCCTTCAAAAACAAAAGTGCCTTCTTGCTCATCTTTGAAATTCTTATCGGCAGCTTTTTCCTGCAAGCGATAGGTATTGTCGGCACGCAGTTCAAGAACGGTTACATACCCCCCTGTATCCGCAGCTGGTAATGTACCCACATAAGTTCCTGCCCAAGCGGGTGCTTCCATAGCAGGCTTTTCATCTTGCATCATCGCTGCCTCAGTAGTCTCAGAAGCGGTTTGAGCGTTGTTGCTGTTGGTGTTCTGGCAAGCGGCGAAAGCCATTGCCAATACGGCTAATGTTAAAATGTGTCTTTTCATTGGTGAAAAATAATTGATATTAAATATTACTTGTTACTTATCAAAATGCGTGCCAAACTTACAATAAACTCACTGCCTTTTCCTTCCTCACTGCTAAAGCTAATCGTCCCTTGATATGATAGCACAATATTCCTTACCATCGCCAGCCCTAAGCCGCTACCACTGCTCTTGGTGGTAAACTTAGGCTCAAAGATCTTTTCCTTATCCTCTTCGGCAATGCCTATACCATTGTCTTTAACACGCAAAACAATGCGATCTCCATCAGTGGTAAGGTTTACCTCTACCTGAGGATTTGCGATGCTCTCCGTGGCTTGTAGCGCATTTTTAACAAGATTGGTAACCACACGCCCAAGTTGATCTTTGTCGAAGGTGCTACTGATGTCTTCCTCGCTGTAATGGAAGTGCACTATGTCCGTATCGAAGATGTCGAGCGTACGCTTGATTACAGGTACGAAGTTGAAGTACTCATCGTTCTTAGCAGGCATATTCGTCAATGCTGAGAAGGCAGCAGAGATATTGCTGAGAATGTCTATCTGCTGCACTAATGATTCGCAGAACTCATTCATCTCTTCCTCAGTGAGCGTTCCTTTGCTGAGTTTGCGCTGGAAACTCTGTACCGAAAGGCGCATTGGGGTCAGTGGGTTCTTGATCTCGTGGGCTACTTGCTTAGCCATATCACGCCACGCCTGTTCACGTTCCGATTGAGCGAGGAGTTTTTTGCTATTCTCTATCTCGTCAATCATTGCATTGTAGGCACTGACCAATTCGCGTATCTCAGCAGGAGATGAGGTCAGTATGAGCTTCTCATTGCGTTCTAACAAACGTGTATGACCGAGCCGCTTCTCAATAGTTTTAAGGGATTTAGTAATATATTTAGAAATGAAGTATGCCACTGTTAGCGAGAGAATTAGCAGGGAAAAGTACACCACTGCCAATTGGTAAAGTGAACCCTCCAAAGCGCGCTCAATGAAGGTATCGTCCTCAAAGTAAGGAATATGCAAGATAGCAATGGGTTTGAACTGCGCATCAGTAATATAGCTGTACGATATTTGGTAGCCGTGCCCATTGTAGTCGTAATGTTGAGCAATACGCTTATCGAGCTGGGTACTGAGCTGATAGAGAATGTGTTCAGGGATAAAAAGGGCGTCCTTATCAGGCGAAAGTGTTGCCTTAGAACTCTTGAGCAGATTGCCATTAAGGTCATAAAGAGCAAAGTTGAGGTTCTCAATATTAGCAATCGTATAAATATCTTCCCTGAATATCAGCGGGATAAAGAAAGTTTCAACGGGATAAGTAGTGTTGGCAAATACGTAAGATATCTGCGTTTTGATCTGGCTCTCTTTGTCTACCAGACGCTCATCACGGTACTCAGTAGCTTGCTTGCGATACTGTGCAGCGAGCACCACTGCCAATATAGCAAAGGCTACGACCACCAACAAGGTCATACTCAAAAAGATGCGTAACCGGAGTGAGCTTTTCTTGAACATATCACTTTATTGCCACTACAAAAGCCGCTGGGTAAAGTCTCTTAATAGTGGGAAGGTTCTTCTCCGCTTCTAAACGTGTGCGGAAGCTCCCTACACGCACCTTGTAGTTAGGTGTCTCAAACGATAGACTCGCGGGATATTGCTTGAGTTTGCTCTTAACATCGAGGATAGCCTTATTTGCCTCCGTAATATTGCCATTGTAGATCTGCACTTGGTAAGCACTTTCATTGCGAGCCACTTCCTTCTTGAGCTCCATTGCCTCTGCAATATTTGCCCCTTGGTTATACGTCACCTGCGAATAGCCTACCGCAGCAAAAAAGAGGAGTAGTATACCTGTTATCAATCCTTTCTGTGTCATTATTTCTGTATTTCTTGTTTTATTAATGAATTGTTTTATGCAATCGCCAATACATCTTATTAATCCCTACGCCTACTAAAAACAGTAATAAGAAGAATAAGAATACCCCACCCAGCACTTTAAAGTTAATAGGATCGCTGTGAGGCACATAGATGATCTGTCCGTTAGCGGTACTGATAAGCCCCAAGAGCGTAATGAGTAGGCTCATCAAGAAGTGCAACTCCAAACGGATATCTTCCTCTGGCAATAACTTTTCCATTGCGAAGCTACCCCCGATGAGCACTACTACCGCTGCCCCGCCTACCACTAAGGCTATGGTATCAAAAGCTACCCCCGCCTGGCTGAATATCGCCTGCGTCAGCACATAGAACAGCGTTGGGAAAAGCAACAGATTAGGATACCATTGCAGCACCTGTGCCCACCTGTTAGGCTCGCCCTTAAAGAGCTTACGCAGCGCACTAAAGCAAAATGCTATACACACTGCCGTCTCTATGGTCAGCAGCACGGTGATATTGCTCAGCACTTTGCTATCGCTCATCATTGCAGCTAAGGTTACTGCCGACTGCTCAGAGGCGTAGTCAGCCATTAGCCATACAAAGCCAAAGGCAACAGCAGCAAAAACTGCCACCTGCCATACCTTCCAGAAGCTGAGCTTCAGCACAGCGTTAAGCATGATACATACGATCAGTAGCGTTATTATCATCGTTTACTTATCTATTACATACACAGCGTCCTCGCCTTGTGTCTCTTGCCAATGCACCACTACGCGCTCCTCATTGATAGCGTCTACCTGTCGTCCTTTATAGTCAGGCTGTATAGGCAGATGTCGGCTAAATCGCCTGTCGATGAGCACTAAGAGCTCTATCTCCGAAGGTCGCCCGAAAGACTGTATCGCTGTCAGTGCTGAGCGTATACTACGCCCCGTATAGAGCACATCGTCAATGAAAACCACCTTCTTGTCTTCCACAATAAAGTCAATAGCTGTAGTATTTGCCTGCAAAGGCTTTGCACTGCGTCTGAAATCATCGCGGAAAAAGGTGATGTCTAACAGCCCCAGCGGTACGTCTGCCACACCATAATCACCCTGCAATAATCGTACCAAACGCTGTGCCAAGTACGTCCCTCGTGGCTGAATACCCACAAACACCGTCTGACTAAAATCGCCGTGGTTCTCAATGAGCTCACACGCCAAGCGGTGGAGTATCACATCGATCTCCTTCGCACTGAGCAGTTGTTTCTTATAACCTTCCATCACTCACAAATGCTTATAAAGTTAGAATTGCAGCGTGCTGAGGTTCTTCTGTGCATCCGCATTGCCTTGACTTACTGCCTTCTCAAAGAAAGCCTTCGCATTCGCACGGTCGCCGAGCATATAGTAGCACGAGGCGCGATAGTTGTTCATCACCCCGTCAAGTTCCACGCCCAAGCTCTCCATCTCTGCCATATCGACAATAGCCTTCTGATATTGCTGTGTGCTGTAATAACTGATCGCGCGGTATCTGTGTGCATCAATATGCGCGGGTACTTTCTCTAAGAACTTCGTCAACGCAGGAATTGCCGCTGCAAAATTGCGCTGCATATAGAGCTGCATCGCCTCAGTGTAAAGCGGGGCAAACTGCTCCACTTGCAAACGCGAAACGATCTTATTGTGATTGTTCACTACATCCTTATTGTCAGGCAAATACACGATAGCACTGTCCAACGTAGTGCGCGCATCGTTGATAAGTCCATTTTTCTCCTGCAAATACGCCAAAGAGTTCCAAGCCTGTGCCTCTCCCCTACGCTCTGCAAGTGAAGCCTTATCCACGTCTATATGCCACCAATTCTTTAAATGTTGCTTCCATTTAGGTACTGGCTGCTGAACACTATCCTTCGCCAACCCTAAAAACTCCTTAAGCAACTTGATCGACTCCAACTCCTTACCCATACCGTTGAGCGCAAAAGTCTCCAAGTTTGTATTGCCGTAAAAGTTAGGCTTGATCATACGCGCCTTATGGGCATACTTGTAGATACTGTCAAACTTCTTTTCAGGTTCCATAAAATACGATACCGCTATAAAATACTCAGGACGCGCATCCCAAGGGTGGTACTTGATAGAGGAAAGTATCTTACGCGCCTCATCAAATTTCTTCTCGTCGATCAGGTAGCGCGCCTTCTCTACATCTACGGGCTCTGCCACTGCCGTCAGGTTAGGTATTTTAGGGTAATTCTTTATCAAGTAATCCGATGGCGACTTTGTTGGGCGCACTCCTTGTTGCTCCTCTTTGACCATACGCTGTATCTTCGACGAATCGAAGTACATACGCTGCACAATCACATTCAGCACGCAAGCCGCCAAAGCCACCAAGCCTACCATCCCTACTACTGCCAAAGCAGGTTTACGCTCATCTCTACCCTCAGCTCCCTGTTTCGTGTTCTCTGACCGCTGATAGTAAATCACTGCTAAGCCCACAGCAATCCCTACAAAGATACCAAAGAGTGCCTGTATTTCAGGTCTATCCTGAGGAAAGTTGAAGAAAGCATCAAACGAATAAGCAAACAGCCCAAACAGCGGCAGGAAGAACCACTCTTCGAGCTTGTGGTCTTTCCTCTTATAGGTCGACCACAAGAAATAGTACGCTGCCAGCAAGAATATTGCCACAAAGGCAATCCCCGCAGGGATACCCATCTCAGCAGGAATTTCTAAGAAGTCGTTGTGGTTCTTGTACATATAGATATAGTGCGGACTATAAGAGTTTTCATACTGCAAGAACCGCACCTTCCAGTTGCCTATCCCCACCCCAAGCAAAGGATTGTTGGGGATCATATCCGTCGCAGTGATTGTCCACGCCGTCTTACGCAAATTATTACTCGTGTTCTCCTGCTGCGCTACCGAAGCCAAACGCGCACCGAAACTACTGCTTTCGCGCACCGACTCAGGATAGAGATAATTCTGCACAAAACTAAAAATTGCAAAAGCCACCACTGCCAACACTAAGTGCATTATCACGTTTTTGCCAATTTCCTTGCGCTTGAAGATAAAATAATCAAGCAAAGCGTAAACGATCAGGATAAACAGCGTTAAGAATGTCGCTAAATAGAACGCACGCGTACTCATAAAAAGCACCGCCAGCGTACCGACGAAAATCCCTACACCACCTACAATACGCAGGTTGCCCTTCTTAAAATAAAACAACCACAACGCAAAGGCAATCTTTATAAATATTGCCGAAGCTAAGATATTCTTATTCGAGTAGCCCCCTTTGATGTTATAGTCGGTCATTGTGCCCTTGATGATGTCCTTCACACCGCCCATTGTCACCAAAAAGTCGTAGCATAGCAGCACCACCATAGCCACTGCCAAGTGTACCAAGCTCTTGCGGTTATAAATCACCAAGGCTGAAACCATCCACGCCGCCGAAAAAGCCGTAAACACCTTGAAGAAGTGCAAGATGGCCTCTTCTACATCAATAGCTTTGGCAAACGATAGCAACCCAAAAATCATTATTACCGAGTAGGCAATCCCTATCTTATTGCTGAAAAAGCCAAACAGCACGTGGGTGCGTTCCCTAAAATCCTTGATACCAAATACTAATGCAGCAACCACCAAGTTCAATATCGCAAAGGTATAGAACTTTGTAGCGTTAGAGTCAAACGCCATCCAATTGGGTGTAAGCACCGTTACATAGCCATAGGCGATCAGCAGCACACTCACCAATAAATTGAGTTGGGGGTTTGTCTTTGTTTCAGCAACACCTTGGGTAGTAGCACTTGCTGGCTGCGAAGTTGTGTTTTGCTTGTTATGCTTCGTCTTCATATATGAATTGTAGTTTTTATCAATAAGCCATTTAATCAGGCAAAAGTAATAAAAAATACTTACATACAAGTATCCTTCCTTATAAAAAACTTATAAAAATATACAACACACTAAAAATCAAGATAATAAAAAAGAGCTGCCTGAGTTGTCAGACAGCTCTTATATGATAAATTAGTAAAAACACCATTACATAGTAGTAGTGCTTGATGAGGCAGCTGCTGTAATCCCAAGAAAACCAAGGAAAAGCAAGCCTATAATAATGAAAAACAAACTAATCACTAAGCCTGCAATCGCTAGCCCCTTTGGTTGTTTAAATAACCCTACAATGGAGAAAACCAGCCCTAATGGCCAAAGTACAAAACAAAGGAAATTTATAAACGGTATAAATCCCAAAAGCACATTTACTAATGAGATTACAAAACCTGCTGTACCAATTCCGTTTGACTGAGCCTTTACCACGTAAATAGGCTGATTCTGATTTTGAGTTTCTTCTGTACTCATACGTAAAACATTTTATAAATTAAACTTCTATATTTACACACATCAAAGTGTACCACACAGCAAAAGTACAAATAAAAAATAACATAGCAAATATTTTTTACACAAAAAAAATTATATATTAAACATTTCGTAGGGCAAACCTGTGCGCCGTACCACCTCTTCGGTGCGTTCGTAATGCGTGTCGGTGATGAAGAGCTGCCCGAAATGCTGCTGAGTAACTAATTGCACCAATTGTGCTACACGGCTGTCGTCGAGCTTATCGAAAATATCGTCTAAAAGCACAATGGGCACCACACCTACCTCGCGCTTGAGCATCTCAAACTGCGAGAGCTTCAACGCCACCAAAAACGACTTCTGTTGCCCTTGACTGCCATAGCGCTTCATTGGGTAGCCTTCTATCTCAAAGAGCAAGTCGTCCTTATGCGTGCCCACAGTGGTGTACTGTGCTGCCCTATCCTTGGTGATATGTCCTTGCAGAAGGTCTGCCAAAGCAGCTGTATGCAGCTGACTCTCGTAACGCAGGGCTACACGCTCCTTCGTGCCTGAAATGTAATTGTACTGATCGATGAATACAGGCAGGAAAGCCTCCATAAAGGCACTTCGCCGCTCGTAGATTGCCTGCCCTGCCTCAGCAAGCTGCCCATCGTAGATCTGCAAGGTCGAACTATCGACAAAGCCCCCCTCAGCCCATTGCTTCAAAAGGGTATTGCGCTGCAAGAGCACCCGATTATAGCGCAGCAAATGGGCTAAGTAATGCGCATCAAACTGCGAAATCACACTGTCCAAAAACTTCCGCCGCGTCTCGCTGCCTTCGGTAATCAAATCCCTATCCGAGGGCGAGATGATCACCATTGGGTATTTGCCTACGTGGTCAGCCAGCCGCTCATAAGCCTTGCCATTGCACTTAAGCACCTTCTTCTGCCCTTTTTTAAGACTGCAAACAATCTGCTCAGCGCGCTCCCCCCGCTCAAACTGCCCCTCAATCAAGTAAAAATCCTCACCGTGACGCACATTTGCCACTGCCGAAGGCTGAAAATAACTCTTGCCCATCCCCAAGTGATAAATAGCATCTAACAGATTGGTCTTTCCCACTCCATTATCACCCACAAAGCAGTTCACATTTGCTTTAAAGTCAAAGGTTTTTGAAGGGATATTCTTGTAATTGACCACCGATAACCTCTTAAGTAGCATCGCTTATTCCTTAATCGTTATAGGCACGTCACCTTTCACCTTTTTGCTGTCGGTAACCGTAAGGGTAGTGGTGCCCGTGGCAACCCCGGTGATGCTGATAACCGTACCCGAAACCGTTGCTGTTGCTACCCCTCTATCAAAACCACTAAGGGTGTAGCTCGCAGTGCCCGACGTGATGGTAAGCGTTTGCGTAGCCCCTACGGCTAATTCAACCGCTGGAAGGCTAAAAGTAAGCGTTTCCTCCTGCACCGTAACGGCGATGGTCTGCTGTTGTGCTGTGTGCACGTCTGTTACGGTAACCGTAGCTGTACCCCACTTCAAAGCTGTTAAGCTCACCGTACTGCCGCTTACCGTTGCCTGCGCCACTGTAGCATCGGAAGTGCTAACCGTATAGCTTTCGGTGCCGCCTGAAATCTCTACCGTAGCCGTTGTGCCTGTAGCCGTAAAGCGCACCTCAGTCTTCGAGAGGCGTAGTTCATTCTTCTGCACTACAGCTTGCAACTTAGCACTTTTGCCAATGGCATCATACACAAAAAGAATGGCTTCACCCTCTGCCTTGCCCTCAAGCACTACGGTAGTGCCACTGATAGTTGCCTCAACATACTGCTTGTACTTATCGTCCATCTTAATGCGATAGCCTCCATTACCCGAAAGTATCCTCACCGTCTCAGTGGCATTCAAAGACACATTCACTCCCGCCTTTTCCAAGCGAAGGTCAAAACCATTATCGGCAGACTTCTCGCACGAAGTAGTGCACAAAGCCAGCACAGCCCATACAACAGCAAAAATAAAACTTGTATTTTTCATTAAAGTATTGATTCTATCTATATATGAAAGAGGAAAAAGAAATTTAAGCGTTCTGCATCAATCGTTGCTTCTGCTGTTGAAACTCCTCTTCGGTGATGAGCCCTCGCAATTTAAGGCTATTGAGTTTTGAGATCTCATCAGCAACTGAGAAAGTATTGGCGTTAGTAACTGTCTGCCTATTAGCCTCAGCAGCACGAGCCACTTCGGCGTTGCGTGCGGCTTCAGCATTGCGTTCTGCTTCGAGGCGTACTGCCTCAGCACGAGCCACTTCAGCATTGCGAAGCGCTTCTTTCTCTTGGCGTATAAGGGCGTTGATCTGCCCTACCATATCGTTGTAGCGAGTCATATAGGTATACGAAAAGGCTGTGCTCACTCCATCTGTACGCCTGATAGAGACCGTACCATAACCCAAGAGGTATGATATCATTCCTTTCTCATAAAAAGCCTCATATATATCGTAAACAGGAATGTTAAAATAAGTTCTGTTCCAAGGTAGCACACCACTTTTAATAATGAGCTCCTTATCAGTGAGCGTCAATGAAACCGAGCGCGATACGAAGTAGCTCCATACCGCATAACCGAGCAGAATACAAGAAAGTATCCACCAATACTTGCCTAAAAATAGTAAATAAAGCGCTACGATCACTGCCAAAGCAGGCAAAACATACGAAATCCAGTGCTTCTCAGAGAGCACCAATACTTGCTTATCATTCATCTGTGTGTCATTCATAACTTAAGAAATTTCAAAAACTATTTGGCAAAAGTAGTACAATATTTATACCTACACAAGAAATCGGCAAATTATTTTACTTCTCCTCTACAAAAAGAAGGGTAAAGATAGCCCATACTTATCCCATCAAATATGCTCTGAAAATATGCTCACAAGGATGATTACAACAAACATCAACACACTAAAACATAAACCTACAACAGCTAAAGTTCGCGGTTGTTTGCTTAGCCCTATTGACGAAAAAATAGTCCCTAAAAACCAACAGATTAAAACGATGATACCGCCTGCCATATCAACTGCATCCCCCTCTATACCCACAGTAGAGAGTATTCCAAGTACCATTGAGATAGGCAGCAACATTATTGAGAGTACAAAGCCCACCACCCCAAACACATTGTTAGGATTAGGCTGTTCTTGCTCTTCAAAAGATACAAAAGGTTTCTGCTCAGAAGAAAAATAATCTACATCCATACACAAAACTATTTACCACACGGCAAAAGTACTCATAAAATAAGTTCTAAACAACAAACACACGGATTTATTTTCTATATTAACAAAATGAACAAGTCCTCTGAAACCGTAGCTCCAAAGGACTTGTCCTCTAAAATAAATTATTTAAAACAACAGTAATCATTGATCACTTATTTTATTGCCTCGTAAGCTCTGATGGCTTCTACAAAGCGGGCATTGATGTCCTCTGCTTTATAAAGTCCATCGGCATTGGCTTGCAAACCCTTTAACTTCAATGGGAATACCATTGGCGGATTCTCAAGGGTCAGCGTATTCAAATGACGCAACTGATCGGTGGTTTGGTACACCAAGTTTACCCCAACAAATTCCTTACCACTCTTATCTGCCCATTTCTCAAATACTAACTTACAACCGATAGGAGTTTTCTTTTCGATGGTGTTAGGCAGGGTGTACTCCTCAACCCCAAGGGCAGCATCTACGCTGGCAATGTTAGAGTCGTGCCCACAAAGAAAGGTAAACTTACGCGCCTTTGCATTGAGCTCATCGTTCATATACACCAATAGCGGGTGGGCTACATTTACTGCTACTACAGGAGCTGTGAAAAGCACATCGCCATACACATCTTTTACCTTAGCAATGTTCTCCCAATCCTTGATAGTGAGTTTCTTGCCAAAAGCGGCTTTTAGCGCATCAGGTTCTTCGTAATATTGCAAGATAAACGCATCGGAAGCTGAGTTTGCTAACTTCAATGAGCCTTTCATTCTTGGCTCCTCACCTACTTCGAGCAATATCTGGGTATTGTAGTCATTAAATGCACAAGCAATACCTTCCTTACAAGCGGGTGAATCCTTTAAGTCGAGCACCTTAGCGATGATGTCGTAACTAGGTTTCAAGCCCTCATTGATGCCTACAATACCTTTCTTACCTCCCATAGCATTGATTTGCTCCATAGCTTCTTTTTTGAAACTATCGGTTACCTTGGTAAGGCGTGGAAAGAACACGGGGTCCATCTTGCTAGGCGAAAAGCGGTGATTTACCCTGAGCCCTGCCATAGGCATAAAGGCTGATGAAAAGTACTCCGCTGTAGCGATGGTACGCTGCATACTATTGGCATAGATGTTCACCTCATCGGAAGTAGGCACGTAGTTTTCGGGGAAAAGCCCCTCGCTGATCACCCACTTGCGGAAATACTGCCCCATCATCGTCTCCAACACACCTCCACGTAGTGTCAATTCACTCGGTGCTGAGGTCCAGTTAGTCCATTGGTGGGTACTCATCTTGCTGAGTGTACTCCCATTAGTAGAGAGTGGTGAGCGGATACTGTGGCGACTGAGTATCACCACTTCTTTTAATTTGTATTGATCTTTAAACGCCTGCGAACGCTTCACTTGTGCGTTCATCACTCCAGAGGCTAATACTGCTACTACCAGCAGCAAACTGTAAAATATATTTCTTAGTTTCATAATTGTTTTTTTTAGGAATCATAAGTCAGGAACAGCAGGTCAGCATACTGGTTGCTGACCCCCGTTCTCTGTCTTCTATTTCTTAAAACTTAATTTGTAAACGTGTTTCTAACATCGCTACATTAGCATCCACGGGGCCGTAGCCTGCTGTTGTATATGATGCTCTTACCCTCCATATCATATACTTATTGATATAGTAGTTGTAGGTAAGTGAATAGTCGTTAGTGCGACCCCCAAGTAAGTCTGCTTTGCTATCTGAGAGGTCGGTATAGTTATAGCCGAGCACTAACTCCATAGCTCCTGGGCTTGGGGTATCAATACCACTATCCACGTGAGTGTAAGTATAGTCATCCCCTCGTAGAAGTCCGCGCAATGAGCAGTAAGCACCACTAGCGTGAAAATCCTTCATTCCATTGTTACGAGCCACTTGCATATAGTAATACTGTGCTTCAATACCCAATCTGCCTTTGGCTGCTGTAAGTTCAGGAGTAAGGCGGATCAAGTTCTTCGCATTAGGCACCAAGATATGGATCGCATCTACCTTAGCAATACGGGTAGGAAAGTTTACACCAAACTCAAACGATTTGTGATTCTCAGTAGCAACCTTATTATATCGTGGTGATTCTATAGCTCCTGACATCCCTACGTGGAATATCTTTCCTGGTTCACGTAGTGGTCGGTATACCAAACGCGTCAGAGCGCCTACCCCTTGATTACCTGTTTTATCAGAAGATTGCTTCATTGCCTCTGTTTCTGAGAAATAACTAAAGGTTCCTAAAAAGTCGTTGTTATCGTACACAAACATAGCCCCTAACAAACGAGGTGTCCCAAAGATGCCTTGGCTCATAGGCTCTTCCATCGAAATCTTGAATGAAGAGCTGGTAGCACTCTGCAAACCAAATTGGTGCACAAAGTATCCCATACGTAGCAGGCTGTGCTCTCCAAACTTCTTTTGAATAAAGATATCCTTCAAACCTACCTTCCCTAAGGCAAACCCTACATCCACCTTAGCCGACCAATCGCCGTACTTAGCTGAAACACCTGCACGTGCATCAGGAATAGCAAAACCATCGTTGAGTTGATTATCCAAATCTTCTTTATCAGCACTGAATACCCCTGCGTCCAACAGCACACGCCCAATAGGCTTTACACTGAGCTTAGGCTCTTCTGGTTCTGGCATTGGTTTAGGTTCCTCTTGTGGAGGAGTAGGTAGTGTTTCTTGTGGCACTTCTTGAGCATACATCGCCCCTGTCAGCATCAATAAAGCCGACATATACATATACTTTTTCATAATATCTCTTGGATTTTAGTTCTACTTCATATTCTTATCAAAAGTGCTCTTAGCTACTTTACCTTCTTTTACGAGCTTAGCAAACTCTTTCTTAGCTTTCTCGAGCTGCTTCATAAAGTTCTCGTTGGCGTGAAGGCGTGCTACTACTGCACTTGAGATCACGCGTGCTGCATCTACATCACTTTGGAAGTGATAACCGCAGATCACACGGCTTTGTCCCATTTCATAACCGCGTTTTAAGATTTCATTCTGGCGATCTACATTGATTTCAGCCAGCACCAAAGCCGTTGCCCAACCAATGGCTGTATGCCCTGATGGATAGGATCCATTAGTAGAAAGCTCTTTTTGTTGCTCTGGATTGCAAGTTTCTTCGTTGTAGAAAGAGAACGGACGCACGCGCATATAGTGTTTTTTAGCAGCACGTGTTGCTAAGTCGCCCGCATCCTCACGCATATTTACCACGAGCTTGTAGATCTCAGGAGTGGTAGCCTTAGAAATCTTTACTCCAAAGGCTTCTGAGAAAGCGTTAGGCACCCCATCAGCCTCTACACGTGCATCGTGAAAGGCTTGTGTACCACGAGGGGTATTGCGCTGCATCTTTCCCCACTGATATTGAGCCTCATCGTTGAGGAAGATAATGCTACCTGGCGCTGGTGGCGGTGGCAATAAATAAAGGCTGTTTGCCACATCATCAATCTGTAAGAAGTACAAGTCGGGCTTGGTTCTTACGTCTTTAATCTTTTCCTGAGCAAAAGCTCCCAAGCTTAGCAATGAGAGTGCTAAGCCCAACAAAATGTTTTTTTTACTCATTTTCATTTTTTCAAGTTGTTAAAATGTTAAACCTATTTACTATACTCCTCCTTTTATTTTCCCAGATAAAAGGAAAAAGTTCTTCTAAAAATGATAGCACAAAGGTACACTTTTATCAGAAAAGCTCCAAATTTTTATTCAAAAATTTTTCTTAAAAAATAAACATACGAAAATTTTACCATAGCATTAATTAACAAAATATGGGTATTAAACATCAATAAGAGAAAATCAAAATAAATATTGCAGCAAAAAAAACTATTTTACCTCAAAATGATATTTCAATTTACTTATTTCACTCTTTCATAAAAATATGTTTATAAAAACAAAATATCACACCCTATTCTTCTATGCAAACTACTCTCAGATACAACCTCTCTCCTCACTACTATCAATTATTCACCTATTATATTTATTTCTACACAAAAAACTACTATCACAAAACACTGACTTACAATTTTCTATATAAACATTTACTTTCTTAGATAAAAAAACTTTCTAAAAAACTTTCAGATTAAAAAATAAGTCGTACCTTTGCCGCTGTAATTCATCATAGAAATGACAAACTTATATACAAATAGCTGGTGGCGCTTACTCTTACGCAACAATCCGTAAGGGAAGCAGTGCTTTTGTATATACTGAAGATAACAAAACGCTCTGTCGCACTTGCGGCAGAGCGTTTTTATTTAATGTATAATGCATCATTCACAGTACTGATCTCTGACCCCTGATCTCTAACAAAGTAATTAACTCGGGCGAAGCGATAACGGAGCGGAAACGAATCCCCTCTCCCTACTCCTTAGCCTCTAAATATAAAAGAAAATGAAAAATTATCAAGTAGATGCCAATGGTTATTATGGCGAGTTTGGCGGGGCATTTGTGCCCGACGCATTGCGTGCTAACATCAATGAGTTAGCGCAATCGTATGTATCAATTATCGAAAGTGAGGACTTTCAAAAGGAGTATCAGCAGCTCTTGCGCGACTATGTAGGGCGCGCTACGCCGCTCTTCTATGCAGAGAACCTCAGCAAGAAGTACGGTACGCATATTTACTTAAAGCGTGAAGACCTCAACCACACGGGGGCACATAAGCTCAACAATGCGCTGGGGCAAGCCCTCTTGGCGAAGCGTATGGGCAAGACGCGCGTGATTGCAGAGACGGGCGCAGGGCAACACGGGGTGGCTACGGCTACCGCTTGCGCACTGCTGGGTTTGGAGTGCTGTATCTATATGGGCAAGTTGGACACCCAGCGTCAGGCACTGAACGTGGCGCGTATGAAGATGCTCGGAGCTGAGGTAGTGGCAGCCACTTCAGGTGGACGTACGCTCACCGATGCTGTGAACGAGGCATTTGCCTCTTGGGTTGCCGACCACGAGAGTACTTACTTCTTGATAGGCAGTGCCGTAGGCCCTCACCCTTATCCAGACATTGTGGCGCGCTTCCAGAGTGTGATTTCCAAGGAGATACGTGCGCAACTCAAAGAGAAGATAGGCAAAGAAACTCCTGACTACGTAATGGCTTGCGTGGGTGGTGGTAGCAATGCGATAGGGGCGTTTTACCACTTCCTTGATGATGAGAAAGTAAAACTCATCGCGGTGGAAGGCGGTGGCTTAGGAGCTGATACCGACCAGACAGCCGCGACTATCACCATCGGTAAAGAAGGAATGCTACACGGCTTTAAGACCATCGTAATGCAAGACGCTGAGGGCAATGTGCGCGAGCCATATAGCATCTCTGCAGGCTTGGATTACCCAGGGGTAGGTCCAGCCTTTGCCCACCTCGCTAAGGAAAAGCGGGTTATCTTCTACAACGCTACCGATAGCGAAGCCCTTGCTGCAGCCTTTGAACTCTCAAAATTAGAGGGTATTATCCCTGCCTTAGAGAGTTCACACGCATTGGCAGGCTTAAAGAAACACAAGTTTGGTAAGGATGAAGTGGTAGTTATCAACGTCAGTGGTCGTGGTGATAAGGATATGGAGACCTATATGAAGTATATTTAAGAGGTCAGGAAGCAGAAATGAGAGAACAGTGAGCAGGTACAAGCTTAGTCACACCTCATTAAGAGGTCAGGAAGTGTATTCACTTTCTGACCTCTTTTTTCTGACCCCTGACCTCTGATTACTGTACTAATATCTCTATGGCACGTTCATCACCCTGCTCATTGAGGATGCGCAGTATGTGCTTACCCTTAGTGGCGAAGACCTGCATCTCGTGGAAGGTATCGGTGCTGCCTAAGTAAGTAGCATCTAAGTACCAGAACACTTGTCCCGTGCGGTTGGCAGCTTTGGCTATAAAGGGCTGCTCTTTACCTCCGAAATCCTTAGTGGTGTAAATGATGCCTTGATGCTTGGGGTAGACGAAATCCAATGAGCGCAAACCCTCGGCTGCCCTACAATCCTCACGGGTAGGGGGCAGAGGCAAGTAGTTGATGTGCTGCTGCTTGTAGTACCACTCCATCACAGGGGGCAACACAAACCACTCCTTACTTACAATCTTATCCGCAGGCTCACAGGCGGCATTTACTTGGTAATGACCAGAGGCATCTAAGTGCACTATCTTATGGTAGGGGCATTGCCCTACTTCCTTGGTGGCTAAGGTGGTGAGGATTGCCTTTTGCGGACAGCCTTCTTTGGTTAAGAAGCCTGAATCGGCACACACGGTTACCTCACGCATATCATCATAAGGCTTGGCAAACCAGGTGGTTGGTGGCAGTGCCCCAAAGATGCTGAAGAGCACAGGAGCAGCATACGAAGCCCCTGTGAGCGTTGGGCGCCCCTCGCCTGTGGCATTGCCTACCCATACGGCTACCACGTACTCAGGGGTGGCACCAATAGCCCACGCATCTTTATTGCCAAAGCTGGTGCCTGTTTTCCACGCTATCTTCCGTGAGGACTCATAATAACGCCACGCCACATCAGTCGAGGGACGGTTTACCTCCTTCATCGCATCGAACATCTCGTAGAGTGCCCCCGCGCGTAGCATCGGCATTTTGCGGGTATCACTACCAAAAGTGAGAGGCTTTGCCATAGCGTTGTATTGCAGGTGCTGAAACTCCTCAGTGCGATACACCTGTCTGCGGGCAAACTCATTGAGTTCAGAAGCGAGGTTGGTATACGCCTGTGCCAAATCCCAAAGGTTGCTCTCTGCCCCACCGAGGATAATCGAAAGCCCATAATGGTCGGGGTGCTTGTTGATGTCTTTGAGTTGTAGCTGTTGTAATATATCATAAAAGCGGTAAGTGCCATACTGCTTTAATAGCCATACAAAGGGAATATTGAGCGACTTTGCCAAGGCTACATTGGCAGGTACCGCCCCTTCAAAGGTATTGGAGAAGTTCTGTGGGGAATAGCCGCCTATCTGTGTGGGCACATCGGGCAGGAGTTGTGTAGGCAGCAATTCACCCTCGTGGAGCATCGCTGCGTAGAGCAAAGGCTTGAGCACACTGCCCGTACTACGTGGAGCGTGCACAATGTCCACTGCATTCTGGTGCTCGTTATCGGTGGGGGTATTGCCCACATAGGCGAGCACCTTGCGCGTCTTCACATCAATAACTAATGCCGCCATATTGTAAACTTCGCTTTGAGAGTAATGGGTGTAATAGCCCGCTACCACTTGGTTTACCTTTTCCTGCAACGCCAGCGGCACTGTACTGCGAATGCGCTCGCCTGCGTGCTTCTTAGCGGCATAAGTGAGCAAGTGTGGTGCTATCTGTGGAATGCTGTGTGGCTTCTGAGGTAAAGGCTCTGTAAGGGCTAAGCGGTAGGTTTCCTCATCGATGACCTTTGCTGTGAAGAGCTTTTTGAGCAGGCGGTCGCGCTTCTCACGGAGCCGCTCTTGGTTCTTACCAGGGAAGATAAGGCTTGGGGCATTGGGAAGCACTGCCAAGGTGGCACACTCACTCCACGAAAGCTGGTGTGGGGCAACCCCAAAGTAACGCCAAGCTGCCATTTCCAGCCCGATGACGTTTCCCCCAAAAGGTGCGTGCGAAGCGTAGAGCTTTAAGATGCTTTCCTTGGAGTAGCGGAACTCTAAGCGCGTTGCCCAGATCATCTCAATGAGCTTCTCGGCATAAGTGCGCTGCTGGTGCTCACGGGCAATACGGACAACCTGCTGTGTGAGGGTACTGCCACCGCGCTCTACCTTGCCACTCTTTATATTACGCCATAGTGCCTTGCTTACCGATACGGGATTGACCCCCCAATGATACTTAAAATATTCATCTTCAAAATAGAGCACTGACATCTTAAAGCGGTAAGGCACACTATCCACCTCTGGGAAACGCCATTGCTCATCAGGGGCTATCTTAGCAGCTAAGAGCTTGCCCTCAGCACTCTCAAGCACGGTGGCGTATTGCTCAGGGAAGAGCTGTCGCGGCAGGCAGAAATAGTACCACCCTATCAAAAGCAGTGCAATGCCGCTCTTGATAGGGTGCTTCTTTACCATTGCTTTCCCCCAACGGAAGGCTGTTACTGCTCTCTTTCGAGAGTATTGCCATAGGCGGGTGATATGTAGGCGTAGTGGTTTCACGGGGCAAAAGTACGGTTATTTTATGGGATCGCCAAATGAAACAATATTTTACTGCTTTCTACCCTTAACGGAGGTTTTCAGAAAGTGATTTTTTCTCAGGATATATCCGATAGCGATCCGTAGGGTATCCGTAGAAGGTTCGTTGTGGCTTTGATAGTATTTTTTTCTTTAAGGCGTGGTGATTTTGTTTGCTTTCGTAAAACGATTGACAACGATTGTAATTATATAAATATGAGCTTCTTAGAAATAATAAGATTTTATTATCCTTCAAAGGATAGAAAACTTTTTTGCATTTTTCGTCATAAAGTTTTGTCAAGTTGATAATTATTTTCTATCTTTGTCGCCCCTCTATAAAAACATCATTTTTGAAATATGAAATTTAGGATATATACTCTTGGTACTTTTTTTTGTTTGCTTATAGGTAATCTAAGTGCAGAGGCTCAGCAATTTGCGATGAATGACAGCATTGTGAGTCCAGCAGGCTCGCTTACCCCTAAGCGCGATGAGTTTATGCGGTTAAAGGATAACCCGAAAGTGAAGAAGTACGATGAAAAGTGGCTTAAGGAGCTGTCAAACTCCGATTTGTACTTCCAGATGAGTGAGGATATTGCTGCTACACCTACTGATGTGAGCTATGACGAGCTGAGCACTGAGGTACTGAAAAAGCGCTTGGAGAAGCTCAACCAAAAGACGCCTTTCAATATTGAGTACAACCCTGTTTTAGAGCAGGTTATTAAATCTTTCTTAAAGAATAGACGTTCCTCGCTCGAGCGCCTGATGAGCTTAAGCGATTACTACTTCCCGATGTTTGAGCAGGAGATGAGCAACCAAAAGATCCCTCTTGAAATGAAATACTTAGCGATCATAGAGTCGGCTTTGAACCCTAAAGCGCGTTCGCGTGCGGGTGCTACTGGCTTATGGCAGTTTATGTATTCGACAGGTAGGGGCTATGGTTTGGAAGTGAACAACTACGTTGATGAGCGCAGTGATCCTGTTCGCTCGACCAAGGCGGCAGCTAAGTACTTAAACGAGCTGTACAAGGTGTTCGGTGACTGGGACTTAGTGCTGGCGGCTTACAATTCAGGTCCTGGGAATGTGACTAAAGCTATACGCCGCTCAAACGGCAAGCAGAACTACTGGAATTTGCGTCCGTATTTACCGCGAGAGACTGCGGGCTACGTGCCTGCTTTCTTGGCGACGCTTTACATCTTTGAATATGCTAAAGAACACGGTTTCAGACCACAAAAGCGTACTAATCACCTTTTTCAGACGGATACGATCAGGGTGAAGCAGGCGGTGCCTTTTAAAGATATTGCTGACCTGACGGGGATGAGCGTTGAGGAGATCCAGTTCTTCAACCCTTCGTACCAGTTGGATGTAGTGCCTTATGTGGAAGGGCGTAATTATGCCTTGCGATTGCCCATCTCTGAGATAGGTAAATTCGTAGAGAATGAAGATCTTATCTACGCGTATCTCAATGAGGAGAAGGAGCATCTGGAGAAACCGCTCCCTACGGTGGTAAGGGGTGAGCAATACGCTTCAAGGAACAACAAGAAGACTGTTTACACGGTGAAGAGAGGTGATAACTTGGGGAGGATTGCTTCGCGCTATGGGGTTACTGTCTCGAACCTCAAGCGGTGGAACCGTATGAAGAGCACTCACATACGTGTGGGGCAACGATTGGTGATTTATAAATAGAGAGCAGGGAAGAGAGAAGAGAGGTCAGAGAGCAGAGGTTAGAGCTAAGTTACACAGGTGATTTTACAGATATGAGAGGAGGCTGTCCAAGAAGTGCTTGCGGTAGGTAATCACTTGTTGGGTGGCTTTTTTGTTGTAAATGAGGGTGCTTTTATGAGGAAGAAACATATATTACTTAAATTCTTAGGGTTGTTTTCGGCTGTGCGAGGTTACAACATTGCCATTGTGTGCTTGGCGCAGTATTTGGCGGCTATCTTCGTGCTTTCGTCGCAGTCGTGGCGTGAAGTGCTGCTTGATGAGCGGCTCTTTACACTGGTGTGGGCGGGCTCTTTGGCTATCGCGGGGGGCTATATCATCAATGGTTTTTATGACACCGAGAAAGACCTTATTAACAAGCCTTTTAAAGCGATGATTGACCGCTTAGTGAGCCAGAACACAAGGCTTACGCTTTACTTTTTGCTGAACTTTCTCTCGGTGATTGTAGCGAGCTATGTGTCCTTCCGTGCGGTGGTATTCTTCTCGCTCTACATCTTCGGGATGTGGCTTTACTCGCACCGCTTGAAGCGTTTACCGTTGTGGGGCAACTTGTGCTCAGCTGCCTTAGCGATTGTGCCTTTCTTTGCTGTTTTTGTGTATTATAAGAACTTCGACAGGGCGATTTTCTTTCACGCTACGCTGATTTACTTATTACTTTTGCTCAAAGAGTTCGTCAAAGATTTAGAGAATATCAAGGGTGACTTGGTGCACAACTATCAAACGATCCCTGTGCGCTACGGCGAGCGTTTTTCTAAGGGTATGATAACACTATGTGTACTGCTGTGCTTTATCCCTATGGGGGTGCTGACGGCGCATTTCAGTATTGGGAAGTTGTGGTATTACTTCATCTTCACAGGGGTATGCCTGTTGCTATTGCTCGTCGTGCTTTGGAGTAGCAACTCACGCAGAGGCTACGCTTTTTTACATCAACTGATAAAGGTCATCTTAGTGCTGGGCATTTTCAGCGTGGGGCTTTTAGGGTTAAAAGGGTAGGTTTCTTTTTTATAAAGCAAGTCAGCCCAAAGAGTAAGAACTCTTTGGGCTGACTTGCTTTATATTGTGCTTCTTTATTTCTTATTTACTATTTTGAGCATTTCGCAGCTTTTGGCTACTCCTGCATCACAGGCTTTGTCGAACCAGTCGGCAGCACGGTTATCCGATTGTGCGATACCTTCACCGTGATAGTAGCAGTGCCCTAAGCGGAACTGTGCGGGAGCATAATCGCGACGAGCGGCTTGTTTGTAGTAAATAGCTGCCTTCTCAAAAGAGCGCTCTACGCCATTGCCGTTGTAATAGCAGTTAGCTAAGTTGAACTGTGCGGGAGCATAGTCGCGGCGAGCGGCACGCTGGAAGTTGTTGAGCGCTTGGGTAAAGTCCTTTTTATTGTAGAAGTAAGACCCAAGTGCATCAAGTGCTTCCTCATCGTTGTGTTCAGCAGCTTTTGAGAGCCAGAAGAGTCCTTTGGTTTCGTTGATGCGCTTCATTGGTCCTTTAGGTGCTTCGGCAACTTTAGGCGCTGCTGGTGCTACTGCTTTAGGAGCTTGGCGCACTACTTGTCGCTGAGGTTGTACTGTCTTTTTAGGATGTGCTTGTACTTCCAAAGCGGGCTTTCCTCCACGTTGTCTTCTGAGAAGTTCTGCCCTTACAGGGTCAGTTTCCCTTTGTATTTCGATAGGCTCTGTTGTAGTAGAAGCCGTAGCTGCCACAGGGGTAGACTTTGCTTTCTTAGGGGCTGGCTTTGTAGCCACTGGCTTAGACGCTGGTGCCGCAGGGGCTTTCTTTACATCAGGCACTTCCTTCATATAGTACATACCCAGTAAGCGCTGTGTTTCTACGTCGCCTTTTTTAGCTACCTTTTCAGCCCAATACAGTGCTTTCTCGTCAGATTTATCAGGGTTCTTCGCATCGAAGTAGTACTCAATAAGTCGCTTTTGAGCGGTAAGATTATCTTGCTGCTTTGCCAATTTATCATAGATAGGGAAAGCCTTATCGTTCTGCTTTCTCACCAATTTGGCGTAGTAATAGCCATCGGCTACAGCAAGCTGTACGTCGGCTGACTCTTTAGGGTCGTTTTTCTCTACGCGCTTGTTGAGCCAATCGAAAGCCGCCTTGTTGTCGAGGTTTGCTGCTTTTATTGCCAGATTGCAGGCTTGGACGGTTGACTTCTTCACACCTTTGCCATCGGCATAGCATTGAGCAAGGCTAAACAGTGCTTCTGCATAATGTTCTTTCTCCTGTTGGTAGAAGTATTTGAGCATTTGCTCTTGTGCTTTTGGAGTGAGTTTTGACACCTTAGTGTAATACTCAAAAGCGCGTTCAGCTGACTGGTTGGTGTATTTACCTGTAAAATATAAGTCGCCTAATTTTTTCAAAGCTAAGAGGTTGTTCTGTGCTGCTGACTTTTCGAGGTAGTCGAAAGCCTTCTTTACATCTAACTGCTGAGGGTCGAGCAGGCTTACCCCTGCGTTGTACTGAGCCATTGCATCGCCTGTATTAGCAGCTTTTTCGAAGAGCTCAAGTGCCTGAGCATTGGAGGCTTTTGCCCCGTGCCCTGTGGTGTATATCACCCCTAAGTTATTCTCAGCAATAGGAGTAGCCTTTGAAGCCACTGCTTTGGATATCCAATTAAAGGCATCTTGATAGGACTGCTTTACGCCTATACCATTGTAATAGCACACTGCCAATTGGAATTGTGCCTCAGCATTGCCCTTTTGCGCTGCTTTTTGAAACCACTCAAAGGCTTTTTTGTACGACTTGCCGATAAGACTGTTTTCACCTGTGAAGTAGTAGGTCGCCAACTTGTATTCAGCTTCAGCGCTACCGCCTCTAGCAGCTTTTTCGAGCCATTTGAGGGCGGTCTCATCAGACTGTGCCACACCTTTGCCTGCTAAATATGCTTCTGAAAGGTTATATTCCGCCTCGGCATTGCCTTTGTCAGCCGCTTTGGTAAGTCGGTCGATAGCCTCTGGATTAGAGGGGTTCACCTCGTAAAGCCACGTACCGATGAGGTAATCTGCTTCGGCATAACCTTGTTTTTTGGCTTTCTCAGCCCAGTATTTTGCCTTGTTGATGTCCTTCTGCACACCGTCGCCGTTATAGTAAGCCTTGGCGAGATCCATTTGGATTTCAGGCTTTTCGTTCTCAGCTACATCGGCTATCCAGCGGATATATTGTGCGTTAGAAGCCTCTACGCCTTTACCTTCTTTGTAGCAGAGCGCCAGTTGTCGTTTGGCTTTGGCATCACCGCTTTCGGCTACTTTGGTAAGCCATTCTACACCTTTTTCTGGTGATTTAGGGGCACCTCGCCCTGTGAAGTAAATCTCGGCTACTTGCCCTTGTGCCTGAAGATCTCCCGCTTCGGCAGCTTTCAGATACCATTTAAATCCTTCTTGGAAGGAACGTTTTAGTCCACCTTTGCCCTTGTAGTAGAGGTCGGCAAGCTCAGTTTGCGCTTTCACGTCGCCTCCTTCGGCGGCTTTGATCAATTTTTTGGTGTTAGAGTCTTGCCCGTAAACCATTGAAATACAGAGCAAGCAAATTGCTAAAATGAAGTTTTTCATAGTATAATTATTATTTAATGACTTGTTGAGGCGACAAATATACGCATTATTTTTAATATACGTATATTTTTTACATTATTTTTGCATTATTTTTTTTAAATTTGTATCGTTTTTCAACAAATTGAAGCCGTCCAACTCAGCTACCAGCGAGCCTACACGCAATGATGCCTTGAGCTTTACGGGCACTTTATTTTTGTCGTCGGTGATCCACATTGTGATGCTTTCCTGCTCTTTGAACACGCGTCCGTCCTGCACTAAGGGGCAGAATTTAAGTGTATTGACCGTGCCAAAGCGTGTTTTCACCTTTTCTTTGCCTAAGAATTTAAGTTTGAACTTATAAATCTCGTCGTCGTCGAAAATCATATCAAGGGCTATCTGTCCACCGACTTTGAGGTTATCAACCTCGGGGTGATGCCGTAGCGCATAGAAAGCCGAAATCACATCTTGCAAGCCTGGCTTGAAGTCGATTTCAGTAGTATTGCCGTTCTCAATATTATCGATTTTGACCTTGTTATCGGTGTAATTAAAGAACATCTTCAGGTGCTTGGTGTAGCTTCCCTCGTGGATATTGCGCACAAACACACGCGGACGACCATCCTTCACACCAAAATAACTTTCGTAAATATCATCTACACGGAAAAACACGCGCGCCAGTCCCGTAGTAGAACCTTTCCCCACTGCGTGAAACACTTTTTCGCCTTTATACATCTCCTCGGTGAGCTGCATTGTGGCAATACTGGCATTAAAGACGCCATATTTAACCTTAAAGCGCAACCATTCGCCGTTTTTAAAGGGCAGATTGTCATTTTGTGCCTCGACAACTGGGCTGCATAGCAATGCTACCAAGGCAAAAGTGATTGTTTTTAGTGTCTTTTTCATATATAATATCAGTTTTTGAGTAGTGCACTACAATTACCGTGCCGAAATTAAGTTGCAAAGATACAAAATAATGCATAATGTACAATGGATAATGGATAATTTTATAATTTCGCCTAAAACATTAACTCTTATTACGGACATTCAGTTGTACAGCCACATAGTCGCGAATCCCTTTCAAATTTTGTAGTTTTGCCATTGATAACAACTATTAAAAATTGCATAACGCATTCCAATGGTATAATTATTGCAACAAACTTTAATATTAATTTTTTAAATTGAATCAAGTATGAAAAAAATTATTGCTTTAGTATCAGTGATTTGTTTATCACTAGTAGCTTTTTCTTGTATATCTTGTAGCAAGAATGATGACCCAGCTGACAATGACCTTTTTATAGGAACCTACAAAGGTAAAGTCTCTTATTCCGATAGTCAACAGAAAAAATCCGCTGATAATGGAGCCGTAACAGTTATTAAAACAGGAAATGACTATTATTTCCGTTTTTCAGACGGAATTCCTAACCTTACTGGTGTTAGCTTCAAAAAAGAAGGAGATAACACTTTAGTAAACATCGACTTAAAAGATGGTGTGAAAATCATTAGAATCAACGCCTCTTCATTGAACATTTTGTATACTACAGATGGAAAGACCTGGACTGCTAACGCAAAAAGGTAATTTAAAACATTTTACTAAAAAACCCCGAAAATATCAAATATTTTCGGGGTTTTTCCATTTATACAATGGAATTATCATTCTCCAAGTTCTAATTTTTGAATTTTTTCATTCAAACTTTTAATTTCTTTTCTTAGCTTATAAATACGCTTGTTACTATTTGCTAATCTCCTGTTTGATTTTCTTGCACGTCTCAATGACCTTTCAGCTTTACGTGCCTTTTTTGCAGCTATTGAAGCTGAATTAGCATCGTTGAATTTGTCTGTATGACTATTTGCATTATCATTGGCTTTCATAGCCTCTGATTGTAAAGCTTCATTCTCATTCTCCTCATTAACAAGCTGAATCTCTAATGCATTTAGTTTAGTTTTTAACTCTAAATATTCTTTTTTAGCTTCCAGTCGTTTGATCTCTGGAGATTTAGAAGTTCCACAGCTTGCTATAAAAATAGACACAAAAGTAGAAATAATTAATGTTTTTTTCATGATAAATGTCTGTATGTTAGTTTATTGTAATAATTTAAAAATAGAAGAGTAGACATTGAAATATCTGCTCTTCGCTGCTTATACCTTACTTTTTAAATATCAAATTTATCAAAAATAAGATAACGATAGCACCAATAGCTCCTGTTAGGATAGTGCCAATCCACCCTTCTCCAAGTGAGATGTGGAACACATTGCCTAAAAGCCAATACCCAACGCCACTTCCAAGAATACCAATGATGATATTCCCGATGAGACCTAATCCACTACCTTTATAGATAGTGCCTCCTAACCATCCTGCGATGGCTCCAATAATAAGTGTTGCAATAATACCCATAATTTTTAATATTTGAAATTAGGGTGCAAAGATAAGAATTTTTATCTAAAAAACAATGCGAGCCACACGGGCAGGTGCGAGCCGCACTTTCAAATTTTGTTATTGACAACAACAGAGTACGCACAGAAAAAGAGGTAATATAGCAGCAATATTCTTTCAGTATAAAGGAAAAGCCGTATATTTATCAAGGGAAGATGTTATTAATGGAGATTAGAAAGCTCTTAATGACATCAAATAATCATAAAGCCCCACCATAAAGGTAAGGCTTTATTTTGGGGCAAACTTAGCTGTTGACTGCGTTTGCATCTTTATACTTGTTTAAGTAAGTCTTTTTAAAACAGGCAGGTAAATATGAGTTACTTACCTGCCTGAGTTGGGGTCAAAAGTTTTCTTATGTATCCTCCTCACCACTGCAAAAGTTCAACTTTATTTTAAACTACCAAAATAATTACTAATTATTTTTTGAATTTACCTCATCATACAAACTATCACTTAGCTTTTGCATTGCAATAAAGTTCATTATGAAATAAATAATACTATATACTAATATAACAACCGTAATAAGTGAAAAGTTTATAGTTATACTTATCTCTCTTATTGAAAAAGCATAGAGATTATTTCCTTTATCTCTAAGGTATTTTTCTAATAAGTAGAATAATGTTGAAAAAGCAAAGTACTTGATATAAGAATGGCGTACTTTCTTTATATTACTTCGCAATAAATCAATGATTCTCTTATTCTTAATACCTTGTAAATTAAAAGTTATTAGTAATCCCATAGCAATAGAAAACATTATTCCTAAAATAGTAAATAAAGTATTCATATAATAATCATTTAAATACCATTTAAAGAATAATGAAAGTATAACTGCAAATAGTAAAACTAATATGTCTTTTAATTGAAACATTTTTCGAGTTCTCTTAAATATTTTTCCATTGCTTGTTTTAGCTCAGGTTCTGATATTTTACCAGAGTCAGTAGTTTCTACTTTAAATTCCTGCATTTCCTGCATTTCATCTCCTTTTATAGTTTTTCCTTTTTTAGTAATAAAAGTAACATTTTCTAAATCAGAAATAGGTTTTAATTGTGCCCCAAAATAGTTTTGATAATCTTTCTCTTTCATTTTTTTAGGCTTGCTGAATTTAAGTAATAATTCAGCTGATATTACTTCGGAAGCCTTCACTTCATCAAAAGAAAGTACGTCCGTAAGCATTTCTCTAAGTAGTTTAAAGCTAATACTCTTTGTTTCTGTTAAATCAAAATTATCTTCCTCTTTTCGTACGGGATCTTGTATTCTTAAAGATTTCAAATCACTAAGAGAAATATTAGGGTTTTCTTTTATAATAGGGGTAAATTCAAAAAGAGTATTTGCTCTTAATGACTCTAATAACCAATTCGTATATGTTTGAAAATGGGTGATAGTAATATTTCCTCTTAATGTTACTATTAAATACTTGTCATTTAGTAGAAAATAATAGTGGTCTTTGTAGAATAAAGAAGAATTAACATCTAAATCTCTTAATTGCTCTAAATGAACAATATTTTCCTCAAACACTTCTTCTGGAATTTCTGGTATATTATCACTACTCTTAATTCGCAATAGAGTACCAAAAATAACACCCTCTGATATTTCATAATCGCATATCAAATCCTCTTCCCTACTTTCATCTTTAGTATTTAAGCGCATTCTCCTTTCATTAGCTTTACTTTTAGGTAGTTGCTCGCATAATAAAGAAAAAATACTTTTAGCATTATCAGTAAAATTATTTGTACTAATTCTAAAAGCTCTACATTTTACATTCTTTGGTTTACTCATAGAAAATATATTTTAGACCGCAAAAGTACAAAATAAAAAAGAATAGAGGTAAACTACCAAAACTTTTTTTAACTTTCTGCATAAATACCCTCATAAGAGAGGATAGCTTCTCCAGTACGAGCTGATAAGAACACCCTACCTGCTACCTTCTCAATTACGGCATCTATACGCCACTGGGGGGTACTTGTTAGTATGCTCATTAGTATGCTCACTAAAAAGCTCACGTATCTTTTCATTACGCCTCTGTAGGCGCTGTTTGCGTTGTTTCTGACTGATAAGTTGCATAGCACAAAGAAATAGTTGTGAATTGCTTTCAAATTTTGTAGTTTTGTGATTGATAACAACTTTACTGATGTTAAGAGACAGTTGTAGTGTGTTGTGAATTGCCTTCAAATTTTGTAGTTTTGTGATTGATAACAACAATTTGTTAAAAACAATACAAAGTCTACAATTAAAAGTTAAAACAATCTTAACCTTTGTTAACTTACTTGACAGAGAAGAGAATATCTTATAACTTTGTCGCAAAATTCTAAAATATTTAATCCAGAAGAAGGAGAAGAACTAATACTCCCATAATTAATCATTTTTATTATGAAAAAGTCAGTACAAATCTTTTTAGAACTTATCTCAGCTATTGCACTTTACTTGTTTATAAATTCAATAGCCTATGGAGATCATTTGGTAACCCTACCCCTATACTTAACAGGGGTAGTGATTATGAGTTATCTCTTTGTAAGAGAGAGACCCCAAGAATGCCTACAAAGTGCCTTACGCATTGTTCTTCCGTTTACGGGGTTAATGCTTATTGCAGGGAGTCTGCCTGATGCAAATTTCAGTTTAGCTCTGATTTATATTGTGAGCACAGGGGTAGCTTTTTTATTAGGAATGCTCATTGCCACCGTGAGCAAGACGTACCAGAAGATAGGCTTATCGGCATTGACTTTTCTGCTGGTAGTTGCCGTACGGTTGTCGTTTTCAGCGGAGTTTCAATATTTGATAGGCGTACATTGGTATACCTTAGGAAGTTAATCATCTAATAGAATATAGAAAGAGGTTGCTCAGAAGTCTGGGCAACCTTTTTTATGCTTTGTTACTTATAAAATATTTTTTTTGTATCTTTGCGCTTTATTGTTGAATTATTTGATAAATTAAACGATTATGAAACACTTATTCACCTCATTGATAACACTACTGTTATGTGCTTGCCATCAGGAGCGTGCCCATAAGCCTACGGACGCCGAGAAATACGAACTCAAAGGGGCTGTCAAGGAATTGGAGATCAGCTATTATGCTGAAAATGATGAGCTGGGTGAGGCGGTGAAAGACTTGCGCAACAAGCTCGCCATCACCTTCGACAAGGAAGGGCGGCAGGTAAAAGAGACTTTCTACGAGATTACGGCTGACGCCCAAGGGAAGACCATCGCTGTGGTTGCCAGCATCGCTCGCACTGCCTACGACGGGGATGTAAAGGAGGTAGTGGCCTATACACCCGACGGGGTGCAAACCGCTAAAAGGGTGTTCCTCAGTGATAAGAATGGCACTACGATCTTCTTTGACGATGAAGAGGTGATCATCACTGGGACGGCGCACGTAAAGAAGGATACGCAAGGCAGGATTGCTGAGCGCTATTGGCAGAGTGAGCTCGGCAGCATTGAGGTTACATTCGCATACAAGTACGATGCGCAAGGCAATGTGAGTGAAATCACAGTGAGCGATAGTATGGGTCGCCATTACCGCACTTATCGCTTTGCCTACGACAGTAAAGGCAACGAGACGGAGGTGAAATCCTTTGACAGAAATAACAAACTGTGGGCTGAAAGTCTCTATGACAAGAAGGGTAACCTACTGAAAACAAGTATTTATGACAAAGAGGGCAATCTCACCGCTACGGCTTATGAGTACGATCGCAAAGGCAATGTTACCGAAGAGCTATGGAACCTCCCTGCGGGCAAAGGGGAGCAACGCAATACTTATACTTACGACCGCAAAGGCAATTTAGTGAAGGCAAACATAGAGAGCGTAGGGGTCGTTTACACTTACGAGTATGACGATAAGGACAACGTTTCGCAGATGGTCAGCACCGATAATGCTACCAAGAGCAGCGAGACCTATCGCTACACTTACACTTATGACGAGAAGGGTAACTACACCCGCAAAACAGAGCGTAGCAGTAAGGACTTTAAAGCCACTGAGGAGCGGGTGATTAGGTATTATTAGAGAGTAGGGAGCAGAGAGCAGGGATGAGAGAGCAGGGATGAGAGAGCAGAGGACAGATAGTGTTAAGGTGTGTTGTTTAGAATTATTAAAAACTTTATAAACTCCTTGTCGGTTGTGTTAAATTAGTGATAAGGTTTGTTAAAGTACTTGACAATCAAGGTGCTATTGCTTATATTTGCTGTGAATTTTTAAATACTTAGATATGAAGCATTTTTTAGAACTTATCTCGGCTATTGCGATTTACTTGTTTATCGGTGCGATAGCCTATGGAGATCACTTGGTAACACTGCCGCTGTACTTAACGGGGGTAGTAATCGTGAGTTACTTGTTTGTAAGGGATAGACCTCAACAGAAATGGGACAGTTTCTTGCGTGTGGTGAGTCCTTTTGCGGTACTAATGCTCATCGCTGGAAGTTTGCAAGATGCACATACGAGTTTGGCACTCGGCTATATTGCTGGCACTGTGGTGGCTTATCTGCTGGGGATGTGCATTGCCACAGTGAGCAAAACCTACCAGAAGATAGGCTTATCGGCATTGGCTTTTCTGCTGATAGTCGCCGTACGGCTATCGTTTTCAGCAGAGTTCCAATATTTGATAGGCGTACATTGGCACACTTTATAAGGTTTATCACAAATAACGATAAAGGAGAGATTGTTCAGCAGTGTTTGGGCAATCTTTTTTTATGAGTTTTGAGGCATTAGCTCTAAAAGCTGCACTTATGATAATCAAATATTTACATATTTCACAAGTTAAAAAAGCACATAGTTTGCTTGTGGAACCATTTTTTTATTGTACTTTTGTGCGTTAAAAGTAAAACATAGGAATTTATGTCGTGGTTTAAAAGAACAGCAAAGGGGATACAGACCTCAACGGAGGAGAAGAAGGACGTCCCCAAAGGATTATGGTATAAGTCGCCCAGTGGTAATATCGTAGAGACGGATGAGTTGGCGGCAAACGCGTATGTGAGCCCTGAAGATGGCTACCACGTGCGTATCGGCAGTAAGGAATACTTTCAGATATTGTTTGATAACAATGAGTTTAAGGAGCTTGACGAGAACCTGACTTCTAAAGACCCGCTGGGGTTTGTGGACACAAAGTCGTACGAGCAACGCCTCAAGGAAGCCGAACAGAAGACAGGCTTAAAGGACGCAGTACGCACTGCTGTGGGCAAATCCAAAGGGGAAGACCTCGTGATTGCCTGTATGGACTTTGCCTTTATCGGCGGCTCGATGGGTAGTGTGGTAGGAGAGAAAATTTCAAGGGCAATAGGCTACGCTATCAAGCACAAGTTGCCTTTCTTGATGATCTCAAAGTCGGGAGGTGCGCGTATGATGGAGGCGGCACTCTCGCTAATGCAGATGGCTAAGACCTCAGTAAAGTTGGCACAGCTGGACGAGGCAAAGTTGCCTTATATTTCGCTCTGTACCGACCCCACCACAGGGGGTATTTCGGCATCGTTTGCGATGCTGGGCGACATCAACATCGCCGAGCCAGGGGCACTGATAGGCTTTGCGGGTCCGCGTGTGGTAAAGGACACCACAGGTCAGGACTTGCCAGAGGGCTTTCAGACGGCTGAGTTCGTCTTAGAACACGGCTTTTTGGACTTTATCGTAAACCGTAAGGAGCTTAAGGATAAGGTCAATTTGTATTTGGATTTGGTGCTCAATAGGGCGGTGAGGCAATAGAGGGGTCAGGTCTCAGCTGTCAGCTTTCAGAAAGCGACTTATTATAGAGGATAGTACAGTACATTTTAAAATAATTAACTTATGAAAAAGGAAGTTGTATTTATCATTTTAGATCAATTTGCTAATTGGGAATCTGCTTATTTAGCGGCTGCCTTAGAGACTGACTTTGTTACAAATAACTACACAATCAGTTATGCTTCAACAGATAAAAATGTGAAGACATCTATTGGGAATATGAAAGTGTTGCCAGATCTTACCATTGATGCTATTCCCTCATCAGCTGAAGCATTAGTACTTATAGGCGCAAATGAGTCTTGGAGAACCTTAGGGGAAGAAGCACAAAGTAAGATTATTACCACTGTACAGCAATTCAAAAAGGCTAACAAAGTAGTAGCTGCTATCTGTGACGGGGCTTATTTTTTGGCTGTCAATGGGTTGTTAAATGACTGCAAGCACACTACAAACAGATTGGAAGAAATTAAGGGAGTTGGAGCATACACTAATGAAGACAATTACGTTCATACGGCTCTCGAAGCAGTTAGCGATAAGAAAATAGTTACAGCTAAAGGAGATAGTGCATTACATTTTGCTGCAAGTGTATTAAGAGCTTTAGGAGATATACCTGAGCAAGGTATTCGTATATTTTATACTGCTCACTCTCTTGGTTTTGAAAAAGCAATGGAGTTAATGTAGTTTTATGGACAGGATCTACACAATAACCGATAGAGAAGAAGAGGAAAGGGACGATACTCTGATGACCAAAGAAGCATTTTTTACGATAATTGATAGGGCAAGAGCTGGCAAGAAGACAGAAATGACCATTGAAGAAATGGAAGCTTATTTAGAGGATAAAGTAGCACGGATGTAGTGCTACAAACAACTATAATGATAACTCAGAAAGCACCGAGTAATATAGCCTTAGTAAAGTACTGGGGGAAGCGTGAGGGGCAGTTACCTGCAAACCCTTCGGTGAGTTTTACCCTTACGAATTGTTATACAGAGACGAGTGTAACCTATAACCCCGAACATACTGCAAGTTTTGAGTTCTTTTTTGAGGGGGAGGCAAAGCCTTCGTTTCACCCAAAGCTAACGACTTTCTTTGAGCGTATCGCTGATTTAGTGCCTTTTATAAAGGAGTATCACCTACGGATTGACTCGCACAATTCGTTTCCTCACAGCAGTGGCATTGCCTCATCGGCGAGCGCAATGGCGGCGTTGGCATTGTGTTTGGTGCGTATGGAGCAGCAGTTGGGCACACCAATGACTGAAGAGGAGGCATTGCAGAAAGCATCGGTATTGGCACGGTTGGGCTCAGGGAGTGCTTGCCGCAGTGTATACAGCGGTTTGGTGGTATGGGGCGCACACAAGTCGATTGCAGGGAGTTCTGACGACTATGGGATTCCCTATCCGCTCACGGTGAATGAGGTCTTTAAGAACTATCAAGACTCCATACTGCTCATTGACAAAGGGCGGAAGCAGGTCAGCAGCTCTGTAGGGCACAACCTGATGCACGGGCATCCTTTTGCACAGGCGCGCTTTGCACAAGCGCATCAGCATATAGAGGAATTGATACCCGTGTTTGCTGCGGGTGATTTGGAGCGGTTTATCGCTATTATTGAGAGTGAGGCCTTAACGCTCCACGCGATGATGCAGACTTCACAACCTTACTTTATCTTGATGAGGCCCAACACTTTGGAGGCTATCAATCGGATATGGGCGTTCCGCCAAGAGACAAAAACTCCCGTGGGCTTTACCCTTGATGCAGGGGCGAATGTACATCTGCTTTATCCCGCCTTTTGCAAGGAAGCAGTGCAGGCGTTTATCACTGCGGAACTGAAGGAACTATGTGAAGGTGGACAGGTGATTGCGGATGCGGTAAAGGGGTAAAATATTCTTTTAAAAATCCTTGCTTGCATTGGTATAAAAGTTGTATCTCTTCCCCCAATTTTACTCTAAACAATTAAACCATAAACACTATGTTAAGAACAGCAACCGAGTACGATGAACGTTATAGCCAGCATCCTTTTTGGACAGATGGCAAGAAAGTTTATTACCGCCATTATGAGATTAAAGGCGTGGATAAGGACTCTTTTGAAGTCCTTGGGGATTGTATGCCCGTGATAAGAAACATTGTTATTTTCAGAGCAATCGCCTTGCTGGGGCAGACCGTGAGAGCTTTGTAGTGCTTAACCCTACTTATGCCAAGGATAAGGCAATGGTGTGGGCTTTTGGCTCACGCATTAAAGAGGCCGATGCAGCGAGCTTTGAGGCGTGCGATGCAGGGGCGCAACCGCTTTCTATTAGGAAAGATGCCATCGAGCCGTATATGGAAATCACGGAAAAAGGCTACGGCAAAGATGCTAACAACGTGTATTATATGGGCTTCTGAGGCAAACCTACCATAGTAAAGAACGCCGACCCTGCCACCTTTGTGTCCTTTGGTGATAACTATGCCAAAGATGCGCAGCGTGTGTTTTACGAAAAATATTCCTTACCAAAAGCCTCACCCGCTACCTGGGACTATATCCACGAAGGTTTTTACTATACCCGCGATGGCAACCGTATTTACTATATGAACCGCTTGATGAAGGGGGTAGATGTAGAGACTTTTGAGTTGCTTTTTGACGCTGAGGAAGAAGAAAGTGGAAATTACTATCAATACGCCCGCGATAAGAATACCTACTACGATAGGGGTAATCCCATCACAAAAGAGGCTTATGAGAAAAGAGGAGAACTCCCTGAAGGCTATGAATAATCTTAAACAAGCACTATGATGTTAGAGACTAAACTGATAAAAGTACTCAGCAAAGTATACCGCTGGCAGTGTTGTACTTACAACAAGAATCATATCGATTGGTACGATGTGGATAAAGCTAAGCTCAGCGAGAAAGAGAGCGCGCTGCTCAGCGCATCGGACTATGTGATTAACGCGCCGCATAAATACACCCACGATGAAGTGGTAAGTCGCCTGCGAGAGCTTGCCTCCGCTGAGGGCTTGGAGCAAAAAGTGCGAGCACTCTTCTTGAAGGCTATTGCTGAGGGTTGGGCGCGAGGTTTGCAACCGATAGTGAGTTTTTACACGGCAAAACACCTCCCTGAGCACGCTTTTAGTGCGTCCAAAAAAGAGAATGATTACAGCCTGAGTGGTCGCTCTTGTCGCGTTTCGGGTATCCCCAAACAGACGTGGGAGAACGATGGTGTGAACCTGTATCACCTCTATATTGGCTATTGTAGGTTAGAACCTTGTGCTGAAATGGTGTTGGATTTAGAAGAGGTGCTAACCTTTGATGAGGTAGCTGTAACACCTGAGTATCTAGCTGCTTACGATGCGCTTCTTGAGAGTCTTCGCAGGGCTGAGGACAATGAAACGCCTTCGGCACTCGTAAAGCGACTCGCTACAGAGAAAGTACTCAAAGGTAGCACGAGCACCAGCAGGGTTTGGCTGGTACGCATCTTGGCAGAGCTGGGCGTGTTGCCCAATCTCTTTGTGGAGCATTACAGCATCATCAAGGCGTTTTACCCCTACGATTTGCGCAAGGAATACGAGAACATCCTCCACGACAACGCCCCCGCAAGAGCAGAACCCGTATTCCCTGCATCAGGTTGGCGTGGTGCAATGGGCATAGATGAAGGGATTGCTAAGGAACTACGTTCACAAAAATATTAATCATTTATCATTTATAATTAAACATTATTTCGTACCTTTGCCCCCGATTTAATTATAATCCTATAAAAATAAATTTATGCAAACTGCATCACAAAAACAAGCCGTTTCAACTGCCTTTAAGGTAGGCAATAAAGTGCTGATTTTTTAGTTCCCAAAAACTAACCTTCAATTATTATGAATGAAATTGCCAAAATAGAGTTAAATAACAGATTGATTGCCTTAGAAGAGTATCTCAATGGGGATGTACTTTCCTATACAGGAGGATTTTTTACTGATACAGAAACAGCATTTAGGTCTATCATAGAGGATTTAGTTGGTCAGAAAAAAAGTATCTATATTATCCTTACTTCTAATGGAGGATCTGCTGCTGTGGTTGAACGTTTTGTGAATATCAATTAGGCATCATTATGATGAAGTCCATTTTATTGTTCCTAATTATGCCTATAGTGCTGGTACTATATTTTGTATGAGTGGCGATAGTATCTATATGGATTATTTCTCTGTTTTAGGACCTATTGACCCTCAAGTACCTAATAAAGATGGAAAATACGTTCCAGCATTAGGATACTTAGATAAGATTAATGAAATGCTCGAAAAAGCTAAGAGAAATGAACTTACACAAGCAGAATTCTTAATATTAAAAGATTTTGACCTTGCAGAACTTCGTTATTATGAGCAAGCACGAGAGTTATCTATAGATTTATTAGAAAAATGGTTAGTAAAATATAAATTTAAGAATTGGGAAGAACATAGAACAAAGAATAAGGGTAAAAAAGTTAAAGAAGAAGAAAAAAGAGAAAGAGCGAAAGATATTGCAAAAAAACTCAGTGATAATAATCTGTGGAAAACACATAACAGACCTATAAACATCAATCATCTAAGAGATTTAAGACTTGAAATTATTGATTACTCAGAAAATGAATTACTTAGTAGGAAAATTAATGATTACTATCAATTATTAATGTCATACTTAAAATTCATCAAGAACGAAGGAATTTTTATTCATACTAAAAAAATTTTTTAAAATGAGAGAAGAGAGCTTAACAAATAAAATACGATCTTTAAAAGAAAAGGATGCCGTAGCAAAATCATCAAAGAAGCAATTAGAAGACTATATAGAAGCTTCTAAACTCTTTGATGAATTGGTAGAAAAGGGTTATACTCAAAAGAGAGGATATAACCTAATGACCATTGATAAAACTCCATTTAGAATAGAAGTTATCAATAGCAATATTGCTTCTTTGTTTTAATTTTACAAAAGAAAACGAATGAAACGCTCGTTATTTTATTCCAAAATATTACTCTTTGGCGAGTATGGCATCATCAAGGATTCCAAAGGGCTGGCGATCCCCTATAACTTTTATAAGGGTGCCCTCAAACGCCCCGATGAGAAGCGCGAAGAAGCCTGCCGTTCGAATACATCGCTGGCGGCTTACGTCGCTTATTTGGAAAAACTATCTGCCGAAAACCCCGAAACTATCGCCTTTGATATGGCGCACTTAAAGGAAGATGTGGCAAGCGGAATGTACTTCGATAGCAGCATTCCACAAGGCTACGGCGTGGGAAGCAGCGGTGCATTGGTTGCCGCCATTTACGACGCCTACGCCCTCGATAAAATCTCCGCTGAGGAGAGCCTCACCAGAGAAAAACTGCTCGCCCTCAAGGCTATTTTCGGCAAAATGGAGTCGTTTTTCCACGGGACGTCCTCAGGGCTCGACCCACTGAACAGTTATCTCAGTATCCCGATTCTTATCCATTCCAAAGACTCCATCGAGCCCACAGGTTTGCCTTCCGAAGTTGTTGGAGGCAAGGGCGCGGTCTTCCTTTTGGATAGTGGAACTGTCGGAGAGACCGCCCCGATGGTCAGCATCTTTATGGAGAATATGAAGAACGAGGGCTTTCAGAGTATGCTCAAAACCGAGTTTATAAAATATACAGACGCTTGCATCGACGACTTTCTCAAAGGCAACTTCAAGTCGCTGTTTGCCAATGTGAAGAAGCTATCGAGTGTGGTACTGCAAAACTTCAAGCCGATGATCCCTCAGCAATTCCATACGCTTTGGCGACAGGGTATCGAGAGTGGCGATTACTTCCTCAAGCTCTGCGGCTCGGGCGGTGGGGGTTACATACTCGGATTTACCGAGGACATCGAGCGGGCGAAGCGTACCCTCGCTGGACATAAAATAGAAGTAGTATATCAGCTTTAAATCTATATAAATGAAGACGTTACCCACAAGGTAGCGTCTTTTTATTGTCAAAAAATGAGTGAAATTATCAAACACGAGTGCGGCATTGCACTCATCCGGTTGTTAAAGCCGCTGGCTTATTACAAAGAGAAGTACGGATCGGCGTTTTACGGGATCAACAAGATGTACTTAATGCTTGAAAAACAGCACAATCGCGGGCAGGATGGCGCGGGTATTGCCAGCGTCAAACTCGATGTGGAACCAGGCAATCGCTACATTAGCCGCATCAGAAGCAACGACGCCCAGCCTGTGCAGGACATTTTTACCCAAATCAATCAGCGTATCAACGCCGAAATGAAGGCAAACCCTGCGCTGCGCGACGATGTGGCGTTGCAGAAACAGCAATTGCCCTATATCGGCGAGGTGCTGCTCGGGCACGTGCGCTACGGCACTTTCGGCAAGAATAGTATCGAGAATGTACACCCATTCTTGCGGGAAAACAATTGGATGTACCGCAACCTAATTATGGCAGGCAATTTCAATATGACGAACGTCAGTGAGCTCTTTGCTAACCTCGTTCGCCTCGGGCAACATCCTAAAGATAAGACCGATACGGTGATTGTGATGGAGGGTGTGGGTCATTTTATAGACGATGAGGTCGAGACGCTCTACCAACGGTTTAAATCGGAAGGCAAAAGCAAGAAAGACGCCACCGACCTCATTGGACAGGAACTCGACATCGAGCGTATCCTCCGCCGCGCGTCCAAACACTGGGACGGAGGCTACGTTATGGAGGGCATTTTGGGTCACGGCGATGCGTTTGTGCTCAGAGACCCCGCCGGCATTCGTCCTGCGTTTTATTACAAGGACGACGAGGTGGTGGTCGTGGCAAGTGAACGCCCAGCGATACAGACCGTCTTCAATGTCGATGCTGATGCGGTACAGGAATTGCCCGCTGGGTGCGCGATCGTCATTAAGAAGAACGGGGCGGTGCGCATCTCGCAGGTGAACGCCCCGACTGCAAACAAGGCGTGTTCGTTTGAGCGCATTTACTTCTCGCGCGGTAGCGATCAGGATATTTATAAGGAGCGCAAAGCTCTTGGGCGACTGCTTTACCCCGCCGTGGAAAAGGCGATCGCGGGCGACCTCGAAAAGACGGTGTTCGCCTACATTCCGAACACGGCAGAGACGGCTTACCTCGGACTCGTCGAGGCGGCGGAGGTGGCACTCAACGGACAAAAGGCGCAAGCCATTCGCCAAGGTGGAACGGAGGCGATAGAGCGCGTTCTCGCCCAGCGTGTGCGTACTGAGAAAGTGGCGATCAAGGATGTGAAGCTGCGTACGTTTATCACTGAGGACAGCAGCCGTGACGACCTCGTGGCGCACGTGTACGACATTACGTACGGCTCGGTGCAGCGCGGGGATAACCTTGTGATTATCGACGACAGTATCGTGCGTGGGACGACGCTCAAGAAGAGCATTCTGAGTATCTTGGGTCGCCTGCAACCGCGCAAAATCGTAGTGGTTTCGTCCGCGCCACAGATACGTTACCCCGATTGCTATGGCATCGATATGGCTCGCTTGGAGGATTTAGTTGCTTTTCAGGCTGCCCTCGCCCTTCATCGCCAGCGTGGTACTTATCACATAGTGGAGGAGGTGTATGCGAAGTGTCTTTCGCAAGTATCGCTTAGCGATAGCGCGGTTGTAAACTACGTTAAGGATATTTACACGCCGTTTACCGACGAGGAGCTGTCGCACAAGATAATGGAACTCCTACTGCCTGAAAACTTTGCTTCTGAGGTGGAAGTGATTTTCCAAACGGTAGAAAACCTGCACCGCGCGTGTCCTCACCACCCTGGCGACTGGTATTTCACGGGCGACTACCCTACCCCAGGTGGCAACCGCGTAGTAAACCGCGCGTTTATCAATTTCTACGAAGGAAACAAAGAAAGAGCATACTAATTTTAATGAGTAATGAGTAGAGAGTAGAGATTAATGATGGTAACGTAGATAATAATAAATAAAGCATAAAAAATGAATTTATAAACATACACCCCTTTTAAAAGGGGTATTTTTATGTCAAAAATCTATTTATTATATTAGTAAGAATGTCATTTTTACGATTTTTTATAAGAATACATATATAATAAAGCAATAAATCCGATTTTTAGCGTTGATAACATTTGATATACGCTAAAAAACGGATTTTTTGTTTATTTCACTTTTGAAAGTAATAAAAAAACGGATTTTTTGAGTTAATAAATATGTTTAAATAAAAAAAATATCTAAGTATTTGAGTACTTATATGAGTGGATGTGATGTTTGAGTGTTGTTTGGGTATATGGATATTAATTTTAATAGTTTGAAATAAAATAATATATTTTTTATTTAAGTTATGAAATATTATATAATATTATTCTTTTAAATAATTTCTAATATATAATCTAACGCTCTTTTATTATTCAAAATAGATCTATTATAAGGAAATATACATTTTATATTAGTTAATCTTATAAGTTTACTATTACATAATAATTTATAAAGTTTATTATTTTTATTTTTTATATTCCATTTATAATAAACTATACCAGATAGTATATCAGATATTTGTATACCTTCATTAGTTTTTGAATCTAAAAATCGTATATCATTAGAATTAAAATTTTTTATATACTTATTTATGATATCATATTTCTTTAATTCATTTAAATATTTAATATAATCTTTCATTACATAAGATTCATCATATATAATTTCAACAGGGTTATATTTCTTATCCCATCTATTATATATACTTGCAAAAGATGCAAAAGTTGGATCCAATAAAAATTTAGCATCAGAGATTATAAATGAAAATACATTATTAATATTCTTATAAATACAATCTAATATCTTTTTATATTTATTATTTACATATATTTTTAATTCATCTACACTATCTAAGAAAGGTATTAATAATTTTTTATATTTATCCATTATAAGTTTTTCATAATTAAGAAACATTTTATCAAATTTAATTATACTATCTTTATTATGTTTGCGATACATATATGTTGCTATATAGTTTAACATTTCACTATCATAATTATTAGGTAATACAAATAAAGTAACTATTTGACTTAATATTGCATATTTTTTGTTTATAACATTATATATAATCCTATTTTCATCTATCAACTTATCATTTGAAAATTTTATTATTCTATTCTGTATAATAGGATCTTTTTTATCAAAACTAGAAAATTTTAATTCTATATTTCTATCAATTTTAAAAATATTATCTTTAAAATATAAACATTCTTTTTGATTATAATTATGTGATGCTAATATAAAAATCCTTTGATTCTTATTCATCATATTATTACCTGTATAACCTGATTCATCAAAATAAATCGTATTCATATTATATTTAACTTTTTCTTACTAATCGTATTTTTCTTCTATTTTCATTTGTGAGTTCATCATAATCTTCTTTTGTTATAACTCTTTCTCCTAATCTTACAAGTCCATCTCTCTCTAACATTACATCATTAAGTGCCATTTTAGTGTCTTCATAACTCATATAATCTTTGTTTTCAATTAAAATTAATTTTCTAAGTATTGCATTTATTCCTTGAATTATATACTCATTACTTGATATTTCATTTTTTTGTATCTCTTTTGGAATAATGCTTGTGCCAAATGTTTTCAAAAAAGGTGAGTAATTTTTATCTTTTGATTTTTTATATGTTTCAATAATTTTACTACCAAGTAAATTTTTAAATTCCAAAATTTTACAATAATTTAGATCTGATGGATAAGTAAGATGTTCTATTACCCCTGTATCAAAAATATAATTAGTTTTTTCATCTTTAATAATGATTATAGGTTTATCAAAAGCTAATCTCATACCTAATTCAAACATTACATTTGGATTTTTATTACTTACATCACATAATACTATCTCATTATTATATATATTATTCACAATTCTTTCGTGAATTAACCCTATAGCTGAATCATCACTAACTATATTTGGTTCAAAGCCTACTTTTTTAATAGCTTCTTCTAATACAGTCTTAACCTCTTTCCAATGATTATCAGGATAATCATCTACAGGAGATATAGGCATAATAATACCACATATTTTTTCATCTTTTTTTTTCCTCTTTTTTATTTTCTTGAGGAATATTTTTACTTGTATTACTCATAATATAAATAATCTAAAAATTTAACCCCGCAAAATTACACAATTTTCTCCACTCCACAAAATTTTCCTTAAATTTTTTTTGCAGTTTAAAAAATTCTTTATACCTTTGCCGAATATAATCAAAATCATAGAAGTATATGAACGAAACAAAAATAGAAAAATTAGCTATTGCGAAGTTACAACATCCTGAATTTGGGCAATTGTTAGTTCGTTTTTTCGAAGATTACGAAAAATTAGGAAAACCATCCGATAAGGATGAGCATCTTAAAAAAGCGTTGGATACGCTCAAAACAGATGTTGAAAAGTACAATTTAGCGCTTAAACAGGTGAAAGCCAACGAGGAATCAGAGAAGATTTTGGCAGCGGATAAGGAGCGTTTGGCATATATGCAAATGCTTAAAAATGCGGTCAAAGCGTTTCGCATTGCGCCCATAGAGGCTGAAAGAGAGGCGTATCATTCGTTGATCTTACTGATGAATACGTACAAAGACCTGAAAAAGGAGACGTACGAGTCGAAAACGAACACTATCAACACGTTAGTAGTGCGCTTGAAGACGGATTATCACGCACAAATGGATACGCTCGAGCTTAGCAAGTTCACCGATCGCTTAGAGAAGTCGAATAAGGATTTTAACACGCTGTTTTCGGGGAGAAGTTCGGTAATTCTGCAAAAGACGCCAAGCAATACGGGAGAAATCCGTAAAAAACTTACCGAGGATTATCAGAATTTCTGCAATTACGTTCAGGCGATGGCTGTGATGGGTGTTGATGCGTATTATAAAGAGGTTCTGGCAGTTATCAACCACGGAAGGGCGTATTTTAGCAATGTGATTGTATCGAGAAGAGGAAAAGGGAAAAGAAGGAAAAAGAGAAGCATAAGGACGATAATTAGGTAGTGAATAGTGAATAGTGAAAAGTGTATAATTAAATTTTAGGATATTTTCTGATTTTTCACGATATGGAAAGAAATTTTAAAATGTTAGCTAAGACTTTCTTTGGTTTTGAGGAGATTTTAGCGCAGGAACTTCGTGAATTGGGCGCTCAGAATGTGCAAAAGGGCGTTAGAAGTGTTTCTTTTGAGGGCGACAAGGGTTTTATGTACAAATCGAATCTTTCTCTGCGTACGGCTTTGAAGATTTTAAAACCGTTGTTTTCTTTCCGTATTCGCAATGAAAAGGAGTATTATCAAAAGCTGTATGAGGAAGATTGGGAGCGTTATTTTAGTGTAAACCAGACGTTTGCTGTGTCGGCGACCTTGCAAACAGATATTTTCAACCATAGTCAGTATGTGGCTTTGAAGGCGAAGGATGCGATTGTCGATTCGTTTAGGGATCGTCGTGGAAAGCGTCCCAGTGTGGATGTGCAGCATCCTGATGTGCAGCTGCACGTTCATATTCAGCGCAATGAGGTGTTTGTGTCGATGGATAGTTCGGGAGCGTCGTTGCATCAGCGTGGTTATCGTTCGGCGACGAATATTGCGCCGATAAACGAGGTTTTGGCAGCTGGAATTTTGCTTCTTAGCGGCTGGGAAGGTCAATGCGATTTTCTCGACCCGATGTGCGGAAGTGGCACCTTTCTTATTGAGGCTGCAATGATTGCGTGTCGTATTCCCGCAAATATTCATCGGCGAGAATTTGCTTTTGAGAAGTGGAATGATTACGATCAAAGTCTTTTTGATGTAGTGTTCGATAGTTGCCTGAAAAAGGTTCGTGAGTTTCATTTTCAGATCACAGGTTACGACAAAGCGCCTTCGGCAGTATCAAAAGCAAAGGAAAATCTCAAAAATGCGAATTTGCTGGATTATGTGGAGGTTTTTCAAAAAGATTTCTTTCAAACGGAGAAAATAGACAAGGAAAAGCCTCTTCATATTGTTTTTAACCCTCCGTATAACGAAAGATTGCCTATTGACGTCGTAAAAATGTACGAATCGATCGGTGATACGCTTAAAAAACACTATCCTAACACCGATGCGTGGTTTATTACTTCAAATTTGGAAGGAATTAAGCACGTTGGGCTACGACCTTCACGTAAAATTGCACTTTTTAACGGAAAATTGGAGAGTAAATTGTTACAATATAAGATGTACGAGGGTAGTAAAAAACAAAAATACAACAAAGAGAATTAATTATGTTAAAAAAGATCTTTGGAGGAGGAAATACCTTCTTATGGTTATTAGTTTTAATGGTATTTCTCGGAAAAATAGTTCCTTTTCGAGAAGAATATAAGCCATATTTCAATTTAAGTAGCTTTATCGATTGGGGGATTGTGATTATTTTCCTTCTTTACGGTTTAAAACTAAACATTAGAGAGGTTTTTAAGGATATTAAAAACTGGAAATTGCATCTTTTAGTACAATTTGGCACGTTTGTGCTCTTCCCTGCGTTGGTTTTTGCATTTTACGGCTTCGCAAAAGGAACAGATTACTATCTTTTATGGTGTTCGATATTCTTTTTAGCGAGTTTACCATCCACTGTATCATCCTCAGTTGTGATGGTGTCGATAGCGCGAGGAAACATAACATCAGCAATCTTTAATGCCTCAATATCAGGGCTTATCGGGATTGTTGCCACTCCCCTACTGATGCAACCTTTTTTACAACACAGTGCGCAATCGGCATCACAAGGCGAGATCGTACAACAGTTATTACTGAAAGTGTTGTTACCTATCATTTTAGGATTGTTATTAAACCCACTTTTGAAAAAGTTAGTCACTAAATACAACAAATGGATTGGCAAATTCGACCGATTAATTATCTTGCTCATTGTGTATGAGAGTTTTTCAGATGCTTTTGTAAATCAAATATTTAGCAAAGTTCCTGCGATAACTTTTGCGATCATTGCTGTCTCGTGTGTAGCACTTTTCTTCATTGTTTATGGTATTTTAAAACGTATTTCGCAAAAATTAGGTTTCTCAAGAGAAGATACTATCGTTGCGACCTTCTGCGGATCAAAAAAGTCGTTAGTACACGGAAGTTTGTTCATTTTAGTGCTTGGCATACCCGAAACAGAGAAAGTTATGTTTTTATTACCGATAATGCTCTATCATAGCTTTCAATTATTCTATGTAAGCTATCTAGCAAACAAAATTGGAAGTAAAAATGAGTGAAAAAGGCTATATTCCGATAAAAGAATGGTCGGACAGCGATAAACCTCGCGAAAAGATGATCGCACAAGGCAGAAATAGCCTTAGTAACGCTGAATTATTAGCCATTTTAATAGGATCGGGTAGTAAAAATGAAAGCGCAGTCTCTCTCAGCCGAAGAATTTTGGCTTCGGTAAATAATAATCTGACAAATTTAGGGAAACTGAGTTTACAGCAATTACAGCAGTTCAAAGGCGTTGGCGAAGCAAAAGCGGTTACCATTTTAGCTGCCACAGAACTGGGAAAACGAAGGAGCAACGAACAGCCAACGGAACTCATTCGGATTGCTTCTGCAAGTAGTGTTTTCAAGCTGATGCAACCGATCATTGGCGAGCTCCCACACGAAGAATTTTGGGTATTATTCCTAAACAACACGCACAGAGTTTTACATAAAACAATGCTTTCAAAAGGCGGAATTACGTCCACAACTGTTGATGTACGTTTACTTTTTAAGACTGCCTTAGAATGCAGCGCTGTGGCCATTGTATTAGTTCACAATCACCCTGCGGGAAACTTGAAGGCAAGTGAGGAGGACATCTCTCTTACTAAGAAAGTAAAAGCAGCTGGCGACAACTTGGATATCAAACTTTTAGACCACGTTATCATCACCAACGAAGGCTTCATTAGTTTAGCTGATGAAATAAAATTTTAATTTTTTTGCTGAAAAAATTTGGCGTATTAAAAATATTGCGTACCTTTGCACCGCAAAAGTAAAAATGGTGGTCTTAGCTCAGTTGGTTAGAGCGTCGGATTGTGGTTCCGAAGGTCGTGGGTTCGAGCCCCATATTCCACCCTTTAAATAAAAGAGAGAGTGATTTTCACTCTCTCTTTTTGTTTCTATTTGAACTCTATATCATCCGCTGAGGTATACTGGATTTGCTTGGTTACAGTATGAGTATTTTTATCCTCAAACTCAAGAAACTTTCCTTTGATAATTAATTCCTGCCCATCTGTTTCGAGTTTTGTTCTAATATCTTGTGGGATATTCTTTGTATAGCCTTTTGTATAAAGCTGTATTGCTGTATTATCAGAAAACAATATAGAGGATCTTTTCACCATCTTACCTTTGTTATCCTCAACCTCCTTCATAGCAATATTTCCGTGGAGTTTCACTTCTTTTCCTACGATAAAATCACTTATAGTGGCTTTTGAAGCCTCAATAGTTTCAATTTGCGCTGGTGGTGTAGTTCCTCCTCCAAGTTGAACGTCACTTTCTTTGAGATAAATAAGTTCTTTTATTGTATTGCCATTTTCTTCAAAACTTTCAAACTTACCTGTGATAGTCACTTCTTGTCCATCTGTTTGCAACTTTGTCTGGATATCTTTTGAAAAAGAATTAAGGTAAGGAGAATAAAGCTGCAGCATTGTATTATCTGAGAATTTCACATACGCTTTTTTGCTTTGCATTGTGATAGTTCCGTGTAGTTTCACCCATTTACCTTCTTGGAAATTAGCATTAGTGGCCGTTTTTGCTTCCAAAGGAGTAATCTGGGGTGTATTAGGTGCTTTCCCGAAGGTCAGATCACTTTCTGACTCATAAATAAGCTCCTTAATGACATCTCCACCATTTTTAGGGGTATAATCTTTGAATTTACCCTTTACAGTAAGTTCATAACCTTCGGTGAGTAATTTATCCTTAACAGCAGTAGGAAGCGCACTAAAGATCTTAAAAGAAGGCGCTTGAATCTGCACCATTGTTCCATCTGAAAACTTAAAATAAGGGCGTCCCCCTTTAAAGACAGTTGTGCCGTGCAACTTAAGCTCTTCTCCCTTGGTTTTTCTGGTTTCGTAATCTGAAAGGTTTAGTTTATCAACCTCTAATGTTTGTAATTTATCATCTGTTGAAGGTGTTACTGTGCCTCCCGTAGTTTTTATGTCCGAAAGGTTGCTAATCATAAACTGATACGAAGTGTTGTACTTAGTGAGCACCCCTGTAACCTCTAAGCTGCCCGCAGGCACCTTCTCGTCCTTGAACTTCGCATATCTGCTGGTGCGGAAAGGCATCGTTTTGCCATTGGCATCGGTAAGAGTGTAATCAGTGCCTTGATATTTGTCGTTTGCCTTTAGGTGGAAAGTTTTCCCCACATCAGAGGCTTTGAACGACACTCCCTTTAAGGTTATCAGCTGGTTGAGGTTAGCTTCCGTCTTCAAAGCATCGATGGACGCATCAGCCTTAGTCAGCTCAGCGATTGTCTTAGGGGTCTCACCCAAGTTGTAAACAGCTTTGCTGTACACCGCTTGCGCCATTGTGCCCACGCTCACACGCCCCGATTTGTTAGTGTAAGTGCTGTAACCTATCTCCAACCCACCATTGGCTATCTGAGTGCTAAGCCCCTTCAAGCGCACTTGCACCTTTGCTCCCAACGGAAACTCTGTGTACAAACCGCTCTTGTCAATAGCCACCGAAATACCCTTCGTCTTTTCAGCATTTTGCAGGTATATCTTCTTATAGAAGTTACCCCCTTCGTCGCTACTGATCACATAGCCTTCGATAGCCTCATCGCCAGTGTAAGTGGTTACTGTGCTGCTTGCCTTGCCTATGGCCTGATCAAAGGTGATCACCGTACCGCTGAAACTCGGTACGTCTTTCTTTAGCTTGTTCAAATCAGGAAGATCGTAATCATCGTCCTTCACACAAGCCGTAATAGTAAGTAGCCCAAGTGCCAATGCACTCCCTGCTACCAATAATCTCTTTAGTTTCATATGGTTATTCTTTTAAATTCTATTATCTAACTTCCAATTTTTACTGTCTGACTTCCTTACAGGCTCACCGCTAAGTTCACCATATAAGTGCGTCCGTAGCCTACAAAGTAGCGATTGCCAAAGGTAGGAACCCCTTGTGCGTTATCAAGCACCATCTTGCCGTAGTTTGCCGTGCGCGATTGCTCAAAGCCTCCCGACACAAACTCTGTGCCAAGCACATTGTTCACACTGATAAGCAAGCTCACATACGTCTTGTTCAGTCGCCACGACTTGCCACCAACTAAGTTCACTAAGAACACATCGTCCAAGCGTTCTTGTTTGAGGAGCTTACGCGCCAAGTCGGTGTCAATATTAGTGAAATAGTTGTGCGTATTAGGGTCGATAAAGAAGCGCGAAGTACGGTTGATCGCCGAGAGCGACACGTAGTTCTGTGCCAATAGGTTAGCCGTAGCCCCTACCCACCAATACTTCGGACTGCGGTATTCAAGTCCCAAGGAATATGCCTGTTGAGGTCCGCTGGGTACGTGGTAGTTCTTCATCGCTACTTCGTCCACCTGCTGTATGCCTATTTCGCCCGAGGAGATGTACATCTTCGGATTGTTCACATAAGTGTATTGCCCTATACCCGCAGCAGCCGTGAGCTTCACATTAGGGATTAACTGCACCTCTGCACCCAGCTCTAAGCCGAAATGCTGCTTCTTGATGCCATCGACTGTTTGCGCCACAAAGTCGTTGTTGATCTCGTCAGTGAGCGAAGTCTCGGTGTAGAAGAAGTTCGTTTCAGCGGTATTCTCTATCTGAGTGAAATAGCCCGTTAAGCGTCCCTTTACGTTGGGCAACCGCAGTATATAGCTCGCATCGGCAGTGTATGCCAACTCATTCTCAATATTGGGCAATAGGCGGTTGGAGTTGCGAATGTTCACATAAGTGTTGCGCACCGATTGCGGCGTATTGAAGTAGCCGACATTCGCCTGCAACAAGTGCCTGCCCGTAAGCGAATAGGTAATCCCTGCTTTGGTGCTCATTCCGCTGAACACCTGCTTTGCACCCTTGCCGTAAGAGTCGGGGAAGAGCTCGTAGTTGAACTTGCCCTCACGCTGGTAGTCAGTGTAGTGATAACGCCCAGCCACAAAGAGCTCCGCCTTCTTAAAGTTGAACTCCAACTGCGTAAAAGCCTCCCCTACATTGCTCTGCAAGCCGTAGAAATAGTTCCACTTATCACCCTTGCCTTTCTGCCGATTAGCCTCATTCAAGTCATAAGCCTTACCCGTGAAGTAATCGTAATTCATAAAATAACTACCGCCGAGCAAGTCGTCCACCTGTGCGTAATTATCCGAATACACATTGCGGTACACCAAGCCCGAAGTCCATTTGATGTGCTCGTGCAGCGGAGTCGAGAAGTTGATATTCCCTGAGAAAGTACGCTCACGGTTCACATCGTTGCTGAGTATAAACGCACTGCGCCCGCCGCTGACGTTGCTGTTGGCTAAGTACATCGCAGCCCAATCGAGTTGCCTATGGCTGAGGAAATAATCCCTTTGCAACTCAGCCATCGAACGGTCAGGTCCCTGTTGCTGATTGAGATAATAGCTGGGCATACTCTTGTAGTAATTCGGCTCGGGGTTCTGCCCATTGGCATAGCTGATACGCGTATTGCCAATTTCGCCAAACTGATAGCCGAGGTCAATGTTCAGCCGCGTATCATCCTTTTCATAGGCGTACGAGAGCGTAAAGATAGGCTCAGAGATGATGCGGTTGCGCGAATTGCGCTTGTCGCCCTCTTGGTTGCCCCAATACGGATTGTACTGATAGCCTGCCAGGTCAATCATCTCACGAGTCAATGGCGAACTCTTACCACGCTGCACAGGGGCGTATAAGCCCATCAGATTAAAGCTGTGATGGTCATTGAGCTTATACTCTACCGCCGCCGCGAAGCCATAAGCATCGTAGAGCGTACCATCAACCCAAGTGCCTTGTGCCGACCAGCGTTTGGATACCGAAAGCATATACGCCAGCCCATTGCGCCCTACCCCCGAATTATAAGTAGCCATCAGTCGCCCAGCGTAGCTGCGATTGCTCGCCGAGGTAGTGAGACGCAGCCCCGCACGGTTGAGCGAAGGGCGCACATTGATGTAAGTCGAACCCTGCAAGCCACCAAAAGTGTAGCCCGACTTTGTGATGCCATTGGTGAGCTCTTGGTTGCGCGTAACATCGTTCAGCCCGCCCCAATCTGCCCAGAGCGCACGCCCATTCTCGAGCTTATTCATCGGGATACCATTTACCAACACGGTGAGGTCTTTAGAGTCATAACCGCGTGGTTTGAAAAACACCGAACTGAAATCGAAGGCAGCACGGCGTGTAAACACATCCTGTGAACTCTGCAACAGCCCCGACATCATATCAGCAGTGCTTTCATCGTCCTCCAATTCACTCTCAGAAATCACCGCCAGCTGCTCAGTTTCCTGCACCACATCTGAACTCATATAAAATGTAGGAACTTCAAATGTTGAACCGCTGACATTCACTTGGATTCGCTTCTCAATATACCCTGGAAGCGAATAATGCAAAAGGTATTTCCCCTCAGCGAGTTGCATCGTGAAATGCCCCTCACTGTCAGTCAGCACCTCCTGCCGTGGATTATCTACACGTACCTTCACCCCTTTCAACGGATTCCGAGTCTGTTCATCTACAATAGTTCCCTCCACAACAGTCTGCGAATAGATCGAAACGGATATGAATAATAGCACATAAAAATAAAACGTCTTTAACATAATATAAGGTTGATTTTATTTAGAAGCCAAAGGTACGAAAAATGTTTATATCAACAAAATAAAAAGCGCCCATTTTTGTATTAAAAATGGACACCTATAAATTCAATATTGATATTCAGCTAAATACAACCACCTTCGAATATATTTATTTTTTATTCGCTACGAAAATATTTGCTCTAATATTTTAAATGTAATCAAATAAGTAGGTTTTACCCCAGTGGTGCCTAAGCCTCCCGAAGCCAATGTACTTCCCGTTTCCAAGGGGTTATCTGAGGCATAATAAGCATAGCGTACCTTCACATCCTCGCGGATACTCTTGCGCACCTTTGAAGCCGATTGAATCGCTTTCTGATAATGCACTCCCTCCATCTCTAAGCCTATGGCATTCCAAGTAGAGTGCAAGAAGAATTTCAAAATATCTTTGTTTTGCAAAGAAGTGCCTAACACCGTAATCATCGAACCCTCAAACACCTTTAAGCCATTACCCTCAAAGTCTTTCTTACTAAATTCATTCTTAAAAGGATAATTATCTGCAGTACCTTCAAATATATGTGCCGTAGGAATCATCAAATCTCCTTTTTCACCCTCTAAGATACCCGCCTTCCCCATAATAGAAATAGAAAGCACATCCAGAAAGTACGTTTTTCCTTCTCTGTGGAAAGGCTTCAGTAATTCATCAATCGTTTCGTACGCCTGCTCACCAAAAGCATAGTCCATCACAATGATAACAGGAGGTTCTTGACCTTTGATCGTTTTAATTTGGTAAGGGGTATTTGAAAAGTCAATCTTCGCAGTGTCAAAGATCTGTATATCAATATTCGTCCCTGAAGTGTCGTCCAATGATACCATTCCATTTTTCTGGGCATAATCCTTTACCTTCTTGCGAAGTGCTTCATTTTCCGACTTGCTGAGAAGTTCAAAAAGTTCAATCCTCGAAGTCACTTCTACCTCGTTATGTAGAGCCTTTTCTGCAAATAAACTATTCATCACACTGTGCATATTAGCACTAATAATGTGTAATGGACGCTGCAGAAGACCTTTGCTGTACAACAGTCGCTTAATGTTCTCTGCCCATATCTCACCGTGCACGTGGTGACCTAAGCGCTCACGCAGCACAGTACTAAAGGTGATGGTGCGCTTATCATCATTAAGCAATTCATTCAAAGCCCGCTTGCCCAACCAATAGATAATGTGGATAAAGCGGTCTGGCTGCGAAGTTGTTGCAAATGATTTATGAACTTCTAAAATCTCCTCAAAAGTACGTCCTAAGATATTGCCTATGTGAATAAATGTAGCCTCTCGTTCTGCCTGCGTGAGTTTACCTTTTGACACTGCCCATTCCACCTTTTCCCAATCGTGTGAAATCTTATTTTCATCCAATAAAATATGCTGTGCTATCTTATGTGATTCGATAAATAAAAAAGTAAGGTGCGTTAGCACATCGTAAATATCAGAGCGTCCACGAGTAATCTCAATATTCATCTGCTGATCGTCAATTCGATAACAATTACGCCTACGCTTGGGCGGAATAATAGGCTTAAAATGCGATTTACGGTAACCTTCATCGGCAATAAGGTTGATAAACTTGCATTGTTCAATCCCCTCAGGAAGGCGCTCAAGTACGTATGTAAGTCCACTGAGTTCTACCTTTGACTCAGCAATTGTACCGTATATTTCAGGTCTTAACACCAAAAGTGATTCCCTGAGAGTTTCCCCTGAAACCCCCATAGGTTTATAAAATCCACGCGAAAATAAATGACGCATTGTTACATACATACGCTCAATAGCAGCTGTCGATTCTTGAACTCTGTTTCTCATAGTTTTCTTGTAATAAAATTATTGCTCAAAAGTTATATGTCGTATAATTCACTTGCCTTTTCGTACACCAAGTCGCTCTCCCACCCTCTATAAAGCAAATAATTTACTAATTTAGCCCGAGCCTTATAAGGATTCTTTTCCTTAATAGAATTGTACTTTCGCTCCGCAATATCGTCGAAAACACTTGCGTATTCATCTTCATCAAGTTCCTCTAAGGCTGCATCTATAATATATGATGATAGTCCTTTCATCTTCAATTCTCGCTCAATACGCACGCGTCCCCACTTCTTTATTCGAAACTTCCCTCGAGCATAGCTCTTAGCATATCGCTCCTCATTCAGGTAGCCATTCTTAATAAGATGTACCACAATCTCATCAATGGCAAGTGGTATCATCCGCATCTTCCGAAGCTTTTCTACTACCTCCCGATGGCACCGCTCCTGATAAGCACAATAAGCCTCCAATTTTAGCTTTGCTTCATCTACCGAGTATACCTTTACCGTTTCATTCATAAGCGCAAAAGTACAAAAATAGTTTATAGATACAAAAAAAGTATAGAAATATACATCTCTATACTTTTCTCTTTTACATTAAATTCTTTTATATGAGGAACTTCATTCTTAGAATATCGATTCCAAATCCTTTTTGTATTTTCCGAGCAACGCTCTTGAAATACCAAGATTTGCTTTTGTTGAATCCACTACTAAGTAGATGAAATAAGTCCCACTTGGGGCCATATCAATTAGATGAATTTGGTCTGTCAAGTTGATAATAATATCATCTATCTTCTCTTTTGAGGCCAAACCTAATACTTGCAAAGCATTTTGCTTTGCCTTCACTACCTCTAAGTTATAAGCCGAAGCTAAATTAGGATCAAAATTAGAGTCTACTGACTCAGATCCATAAGATACTCCTGAACGGACCTCTGTTACAGATACCGCGATAAATCCAGGGACATTCACTTTGATGTCCTGAATAAATTTGTCTAATACATTTGTCATTGTCTGTTAAAATTTAATTAATAATTATTACTCAGTTACGCTTAAAAGAAGAGGCATCAAGCGGATTCGAACCGCTGTATAAGGTTTTGCAGACCTCTGCCTAGCCCCTCGGCCATGATGCCTTTTAATTTCAGGTTGCAAATGTATAACAAATTTTCAAACTAACCAAATCTTTTTCGATTTATTTTTACACTTACAGCCTCCACATCTCCTCCGATGGGCGGATTTATTTTTGAAATCTTTATTGTTATCTCCTTAATATCAGCGAGTTCCTTAAACGTACGCTCAATAATTCTACCAGCTACGTGTTCCAATAATTTTGAACGAATTGCCATCTCTTCTTTAACAATTTTGTTCAAATGTACATAATCCACCGTATCTGACAGGGCGTCCGTCTGTGCCGCCTTATTCAAATCTAACTTTATTTTTACATCTACTCTGTAATCACTCCCTATCGCTCCTTCCTCTTCCAAGCACCCGTGATTAGCCCATACACGTATATTCTTTAGTAGTATTGCTCCCATTCTTACGCCTATCGCTGTGCACACTTACAGTTACTAACCCCTTGGAACAAGTCTAACCCAAGTGTTACTACGTGCGTCCCTGAGTTATACCCTATAATCTCATTCAGTGTTAACTGATAAGAGTAAGCAAAGTACACCATTCCTTTCTTTAAACCAGCTGCAGGTCCTATATTTAAAGGTTTAAATATTTGGTCATTGAGTGAACGATAGTTAACCCCTACCCAGTAATAATCCTCTAAATCCATCCAACGAAACTTCAAGTTGAAGTCAGTCACCGAACGCCCATCACTCTCATAATATTGGTATAATACTGATGGCTCAATCTCAAAATTGCTATTCTTATCTCTTTTATAACGATACCCCACATAAAGCAAGTAATTGCGCAAAGCCTTTGGTTCCAACTTATAAAATTTTTCTGTATCCTTATTTAAGATATTCATCGCTGTCAGGTTTGCAAACCATCTTTTATAACGGTAAAGCACCCCTACATCAAAGTTGTGATTCACTGTAAAACGATCGTTAGTAACCGCTTGGTCTGGAATCGCCCTGTTGAATTTATCAATATCTATTCTAAAGGTGTTCACCGCGTATGAAATACCAAAAGAAACAAAGTGGTTGTCATAACGGTCTAATGTAAGGTGGTGCGCAAAACTCGCCTTACCACCCATCTGATGAGTAAACCCATTCTTGTCATTATAGAGCATCAAGCCTGCTCCACTGCGTTCTCCTAAACGCATATCTCCAGCAAGTGACTGGTAATCAGGAGCACCCTTTACACCTACCCATTGAGTCACTCCCGATAAGCGGATCCTTACAAAGTCCCCAATACCTGCATACGTCGGAGTGATCAAAAACTCACTATCCGCCAGATATTGATTTTGCTGAGGTAAGTTCATCTCTTGAGAAAAACTTACTCCTCCTAATGCAAATACTGCCAGAATTAACAATACTATTCTTTTCATTGTCGATAAAAATTAACTTAAACTACTTTCTTGCTATAAATATAAACTAAAAAAACATTGCACTCTCGTTGTATGTACAACGCACAAAATTTTCCGCAAATATCTTTATAATTTTTCTATTATCCTACTCTTTTTTCAATCTTATGATCATTTTTAACATATTTAATTTTTATTTAACATTTTAAGAGCACCGTCAAATATTCTATAAAACTCCTCTCTTTTGTATATAATTTTCATTATAAAAAACTATAGTGTGAAATATATTCACTTTTCACGCGTATTGTGTAATAAATCGCCAGCTGAGAAATAGACGCTTTACACACCTGTGTAAAAAATATTTTAACTTTTCACAAAAGCTATTTTGAGCCAAAAATGACCCTATCCAAACTCATTTTGCATCACAATTCATTCAAAATTATCGTTGTTATTACAACGATTTTGAAGACTTTTTGATGTAAAATATAGTCGCTATCAACAAAAGATGTAAGTATATCGAATACTTCACCAAATCGACATAATCCATCGTATGAGCAAAATGATATAAAGCCAAAACCTGCGCCCCATAAGGGATCAAGCCTTGCCCGTAACAAGAAAAAATATCCAACACCGAAGCCGCACTGCGCAAAGGCACCTTAAACTGCTCTGCCAACGTCTTGCTCACCTTCGAAACCACAAGTATTGCCACCGTATTATTAGCCACACACACATCCGCAACTGCCACCAACACCCCCATACCCAATAAGGCTGAAGCCCTGCTCTTAACACGCCTCGCTATCAAGTTCATCAAAAACTGTATCCCTCCAAAATACTCCACCAATAATGCCAATCCTCCTACAAAAAAGTATAAAAAGAATAGCTCCGACATATTCGTGAATCCCTCATAAGTATACTTAGTAAAGTCCAGAAACCCAAACTTCCCATACAAAAGTCCCGTTATGCCTGCAAAAATAACCCCTAAAAACAGTGACACAAACACATTCACCCCAAAAAGCGAGATAACCACCACCGCCAAGTATGGCAGTATCAACACCACGTTGAAATCCTTCTGCACTTCCTGCACACTATATTGCTGTGCTTCAGGGTCCCCTATGAAAAACAATATCACCACCGTCAGCAGTGCCATCGGCAAAGCAATCTTCGCATTAGCTTTCATCTTCTCATTCATCTGGCACCCCAGCGACTGTGTGGCAGCAATCGTAGTATCCGAAATAAGCGAGAGATTATCCCCAAACATCGCCCCCGACAGCAAGCAAGCCCCAATAAGCGCCGTATTCGAATGGCTCTGCGCCGAGAGATCAAACACTATTGGCGCCAGCGTCATAATCGTACCTACCGACGTCCCCGTAGCAAACGACAAAAACGACGCAATCACAAATATCCCCACAGGAAAATACGCAGGCGAGATGTAATACATCCCCATATTCACAATACTGTCGATACTCCCCGAAGCCTTCGCCACCGAAGCAAAAGCACCTGCAAGCAAGGCAATAACACACATTTTCAGCACATTGCTATCACCCGCCCCCTTAAAGAATAGCTCTATCTTCTCTTCCAAAGGCGCCCTATACACCAGCAGCGCAACTACCACCGCAAACAACGCTATAATAGGCGCTGGCAACGAGTAAAAATTATCAAAATAAAGCCCGCTAACCAGAAAAATAACCACAAACAGCAGCAGCGGAACAATCGAAATAATATTAGGCTTACGCATACACACAGTTTTAAAAAGAAAAAAGCCCCAACCCTTATGATGGGCTGAGGCTTTGTGCGGGTGAAGGGACTCGAACCCCCACGCCGTGAAGCACTAGATCCTAAGTCTAGCGTGTCTACCAATTTCACCACACCCGCAAGTGATGAACTCCAAACGTTTTTTCGGGCGCAAAAGTAGCTATCTTTTTTATTCCCTGCAAGTATTTCGACAATTATTTTCAAAAATAATCATCAACACCCTATCATTCAAATGCTTATAGCGAGTAAAAAACAAACAATAGCTACCCTGTCAGATCTTAAGCTCACTTAAAACCCAACACACCTCACTGCATTATCTCTGCAAAAACCCTAAAAACGCGGCAATTTCTCAGGCGTAATATGCGTAGTATCATACCCTGCAAAATGCTTCAAATAATTTTGCAACGTAGTGCCATTCTTATCGGCAGCCGCATAATTCCCTTTCCTCTTTAAGAACTTTTTCACTCTGCTCGCCCCTACTAAGTGCGCCGCAGCCAATATGCCCGACTCGGTAACCTCTATCCCATTGATACGCTTACCCGCATATTGGTTAATCTCATTGCGTAAAAACCACTTATTACGCTGCAAACTCAGGGTAAACAACCGCTCCTGTTGCTCAGGCGATTTCAAAAACTCATCGGCATCTTTCACACCATAAAATGCTAAAGCCGACTTACCAAATTGATATTTACCCATATAGCCATATCGGTTCACGATGGAGTAATCACCCCTTGACTCCCGATAAGCTAAGGCCTCCCTGAAGCCTATAAAACTCTTTCCCGTTGAAAGCATTTTAAAGCTAAACAACTCAGGGTCACTACTTATTTCTTTTGGCATAGTGGTAACCAAACGAGGTATGTCAACTACAAAACTCGGAGGAATTATTGAACGCTTCTCTTCCTCATTCTTCACGGTGAACCCAAAACATAGGGTCGCCAAAATAATCAACAAATACCTCTTCTGTACATTTTTCATATATTTTGTTTTCTTTAAGACTTACACCTATGCTCCCATCAAAAAGCATACCAGCTTAAAATTAATTCGGCGGCAAAATTACAGCTTTTCTCCAAATTGAGAAAATTCAAACCCTTATTTTGAACCATTCAAAGCTAAAACACTTTGAAATTCAATCCCTAAAAAACTAATCTACAACACACTAAAAGAAAACATTCCTAAGGTGGTATTCCTATTAAAAAAATACATCCTTCACTTTCTTTACCCTAAAATAATAAACACCAAAATCACACCTATTATATAATGAACCCCCATCAAACCCCTCTCCTACCCCACCAACAACAAAAAAAGCTGTTCGACCTCTCGAACAGCTTTCTGTACTTTAACACTCCTTACTCCACCTTCTGCAATGCCAAGAGCTCCTCGCCAGCAGCGTTGTACAGCATCATATCCGTACCGCTAATCTTATAGTGCGCTACCTCAGTGAGGGCTTGTTCAAAGGCATCTGCTACCTTCATCTTATCAGGACAAAGCATTTGCGTAACCGCTATGTCCTTGCCAAATGCCAACTCCTTGTCGCTCACTTTTTCAATAGAACCACTGAAATTATTGCAGCTATCATTCCCTGAGATGCGTTTCTCATTGAGGTTCAGCTCCACACGCGGCTGACTATCCTTCTTATTGATTGCCTGCCCTTTGATATGGCTTACAACCCACTTACCGTTCAATTGCTGATTGGGTTTGCCGTCATTCTTCACAAAAGCAAAAAGCTCCTTGCCAGCCTTGTCAAAGAAGCGCAACTCCTCACCCTCTACCTTGTAGATCGCTGCGTGAGGCAAAGCCATAAGGTAGTCTGTTTCAATCGTTTCACCTGTACAAAGCATCTTAGTGCTCGCCATAGCCTTGAAGGTAATCTGCTGAGTGCCAAGCTGGCTTACCCCACCAAAGTAATCATTACAACCTGCATTGCCATAGACGCGCATTTCCTTCAGGTCTACCTGAAAAGTAGGCTTTATCACCTTGTCCAGCACTGCGCTTCCCTTAAAAGTCTTGAGCTGCCACGAAGCTGCCAACGCTATGCGAGGGTCAGGCTGACTTTCTTTCACCTGCACCAATTTATAGGCAACAGCCGAGGCATCAGCAGCCTCTCCTTGGGCTTCCTTTGTAAGTGGCGCTACTTCCACCTTCTTGATCACGCCCTCCTCAAACTGAAAGCCTTCAATCCCTTGACGGAAAAGCGTCCATTGCGCCTTATCGAGCGCATCACCTTTGCTTACAAGCAAGCACTCGCCTTGTGCTTCTTCGCCGCAATTTACCTTGAAGCCTGCTACCCATAAGGTCTCCGTAGCCTGCTTTGTCCCGCACGACTGCAACAGCACCACTGCCATCACAGCCACTAATGTTTTTAAATGTGTCATTTTATCTATTATTTTAAAATTTGCGCTAACCTGTGATTTCCCAAAATACTGCTTAAAGCCTCTTTTTCAGAAAATATTACTTACGAGGTCATCTCGAACACATCTCGAACACATCTCGAACACATTTCGAACACATTTCGAACACATCTCGCGAAAAATTCAAAAAATATATTTCTGCGTAAATACACTTACTTAGAAAATATTTACAAACACCCTATTTCTTAATCCTTTATCCCTAAGCCTTACAGATTAAAGTGCTTCGTTATGCCCAATTGCAGACTTGGCATATAGATATTCACCTGCTGCCCTTCTGCGGAATGAATCCCTTTATTGGTGAAAACCCCTTGTACGGCTGCAATCCACGTGCCACAATTGTACAACACAGAGATGCGCCCCACTGAGATAGGGTACACCTTGAGCTTCCCTCTCCGGAGTAGGACACTCTCGTTGCCAATATTAGCCCCTACGGTACTGCCGATGGTCATCGCCCAGCGCCTTCCCAACACCCAAGTGTACATATAGCCTGCCGAAAAGCCTGCCTGCCAATTCTCGAAAGGCTCACCTGCCACATCCGTACCCAAAGGCACCACGCGATGCCAAAACAAGCTGTTGCCAAAAAGAAAACTCCCCGCCGAACGCAATTGCAGTTCGCTCTGGTCAAAAGCTGTAGCTGCCGAGAGCCTATTGCCATTCCACACGTAGGTAATGTCCAGCCCTATCTGCTGCATTGTCAGCTCTGGATAGTTCAGATATTGCTGATCATCGGGCAGTTCTACATAAAAACCTTTGTACTTCTGATAGTAAGCATCAACAATCACGTGCCGCCAATAGTTATGCCACTGAAAGTCGTCTGAGCGCGTTCTAAAGCCATTCTCGGGGGTAGTCTGTGCCACATTAATCGCCCCACCGATGCTCATACTATGCTTCCCTCGCCAACCGACACTCGCCCCAAAACCCACAGGGATATTAGGCATATAGCTCTTCCCTTCGTGCGTGATAGTCAGGTATTGCGTTACCCCATAAAGCTGCCCCCACATTCGCTGCTTAAAAGTATATACGTACGTGCTATCGCGCTGCTGTGCGGCTATCTGCCCCATACATAACAGCAACAACAATGCCAAATATCTATAACAACCTCTCATTATTCATCTCACTGATCCCTGTTCTCTGACCTCTGATCCCTGCTCTCTAACCTTTTACTTCTTCCCACTGACCACTCTCCTCAGCTCATTGAGCTTCATCAGTGCCTCAATAGGCGTGAGGGTGTTGATGTCTATGGCCAATAACTGTCCTTTGATTTCTTCCAGCAGTGGATCTTCAAGGTCGAAGAAGCTCAGCTGTGTCTCCCGCTGTGCCTCCTTGAGTTGCTCGGCAGTGGGCGATACATTGTGGTTTTCTTCGAGCTTTGCCAGCATAGCGTTCGCCTTCTGTATCACGTATTGCGGCATTCCCGCCATCTTAGCCACGTGGATACCAAAGCTATGCGCCGAACCCCCCGCCTGCAACTTACGGATAAAGAGCACCGTGTCCTTGGTCTCCTTCACCGCAACGTTATAGTTCTTAATGCGCTCAAAGGTCTCGCTCATCTCATTGAGTTCGTGGTAGTGGGTGGCAAACAGCGTCTTAGCACGGGCAGGATGTTCGTGTAGGTACTCAGCAATCGCCCAAGCGATGGAGATGCCATCATAAGTGCTCGTACCGCGCCCGATCTCGTCCAAAAGCACCAAACTGCGCTCGGAGATATTGTTGAGTATCAATGCCGACTCGTTCATCTCTACCATAAAGGTCGATTCGCCGAGCGAAATATTATCGCTCGCTCCCACACGGGTAAATATCTTATCTACGATGCCCAAACGCGCTGCCTCAGCAGGCACAAAGCTGCCGATCTGTGCCAATAGCACTATGAGTGCCGTCTGCCTGAGTATTGCCGACTTCCCCGACATATTCGGTCCTGTGATCATCATCAGCTGCTGCACCTCCCTGTCTAAGTACACATCATTGGCGATATAAGGCACTCCCACAGGCAATTGCCGCTCGATCACAGGGTGTCGCCCTGCCTTAATATCTATAGCATAGCCCTCGTCCATTATGGGCTGCACATAGTGGTTCTCAAGTGCCAAGGTAGCAAAGGCGCAAAGGCAATCCAACTGCCCGATGAGGGTGGCATTGGTCTGTATCTGTGCGATATACTCCGCGATATGGCTCACCAATTCCGCATATATCTGTTGCTCAGCTTGGGCTATCTTCTCCTCAGCCCCCAATATCTTCGCCTCGTACTCCTTTAGCTCATTGGTAATATAACGCTCAGCATTCACTAAGGTCTGCTTGCGTATCCAATCCTCAGGCACTTTATCTTTATGGGTATTGCGCACTTCTATGTAATAGCCGAAAACGTTGTTATTGTCTATCTTCAACGAGGGAATCCCCGTGCGCTCAGTCTCCCGTTGTAGCATTTCCTCCAAATAACTCTTGCCCGAATGCGATAAGCCCCGCAGCTCGTCCAATTCCGCTGAAAAGCCCACTGCAATGGCATTGCCTTTGAGGATATTCACAGGGGCGTCCTCATTGAGGGTAGATCCGATACGTGTCCGTAGTGCTTCGCATTCGTGCAACCGATCGCCCAAGAGCCTAAGAGGCTCACTGTCGGCTTTCATACACAACTGCTTGATGGGGGGGATTACTTCTAACGAGTTTTTTAGTAGTATCACCTCCCGCGGATTGATCTTCCCTGTTGCCACCTTCGAGATAAGCCGCTCCATATCGCTAATGCGTGTGATATACTCCCGCAACTGCTGCAATGCATCGATATGATGAATGAAGTACGCCACCACTGCGTGCCGCTGCTGTATCTTGCTGAGCTTCTTTAAGGGCAATGCCAGCCAGCGCTTCAGTGTGCGACTGCCCATAGCGGAGATGGTCTTGTCGATTACGTCCAAGAGCGACACCGAGCCTTGCCCTGTGCCTGCATAAAGCTCTAAGTTGCGAATGGTGAACTTGTCGAGCCACACGTATTCCTCTTCGGCGATACGCTGTATTTTTGAGATATGTTGTAGCCTGTTGTGCTGTGTTTCCGATAGATAGTAGAGGATAGACCCCGCAGTGAGCAGTGCCTCGGGCAACTCGTCTACCCCAAAACCCTTCAGTGAAGTCGTCTGAAAGTGCTTGGTGAGGATCTGCTGAGCGTAATCCTCTTTGTACACCCAATCTTCTAAATAAAAACAGTGGAAATCATCACCAAAAGTCTCTGCAAAGCTGCGTTTCTGTTCTTTGGCGACTAAAAGTTCGCTGGGCTTAAAGTTCTGCAAGAGCTTATCGATGTAGTGCGTATCCCCTTCGGCTACTAAGAACTCCCCTGTGGAGATATCCAAGAAAGCCACCCCATTGGTCGCTTTGCCCATCCACACCGAAGCCAAGAAGTTGTTGCTTTTGCTCTGCAAGATGTCGTCGCTGAGTGCCACCCCAGGGGTTACCAGCTCGGTAACGCCCCGCTTTACGATCCCCTTCACGAGCTTAGGGTCTTCAAGCTGATCGCAGATAGCCACCCGAAAGCCCGCCTTCACTAACTTAGGCAAATACGTATTGATAGAGTGGTGAGGGAAGCCCGCCAGCTCACTGCGTTCACTCCCATTATTGCGATTCGTCAGCACGATGTCCAGCACCTTAGCCGCCTTAACCGCATCCTCACCAAAAGTCTCATAAAAATCCCCCACCCTAAAGAGCAGCAGCGCATCAGGGTATTTCGCTTTAATCTTGTTGTATTGCTTCATCAAGGGGGTTTCTTTTGCCATAAGTATCTATTTTTACGCTTAATCTTGGGGCAAAGGTAAGTATTTTAATCTTAGCATACAAACATATCTACTAAATTTATCGCTACTTCCCAGTATTAGAAGCTCTTAGTCCATCTTTAATCACAGAAGGTTTAATTCCTTAACTACCACTTTCTCAACCCTATTACATTTCAAATATATTAAAAAAACTCATTTTACAAAAAAAAAAGCCAATAATATTTGCCACATTATTTATTCTTCGTAATTTTGCGAGCGTATTCATTAATTTAATTGTAAAGTTATGACAGGTACAGAATTACAACAAATGCTTGACTCGTATTGTCAAGAGATGAAAGCCACAATGCCAGGCTTTTTATACATTGGCATTCTCAGTTATACTGATGGTACAACCCTTGCAAACGCAAGTAACAATGGCGATGTAGCAAAGTTTATTGAGCAAGAATCCTCTTCTCACCTGATGATCATCAATCAGGTTACTAAGGTGCTTGCTACCGATGAGTCGGCTGGGAAATTAGGGTTAGAGTTTATCCTGATTGAAACCGATAAAATCACCTTTATGTTCTCGATTGCTGACGAAGGTAAGTTCTTCGCTCTTACCGCCTTAGACAGAGAAAAAAGCAACCTCGCTATCTCGAAGATGCTACTACAAAAAGGGAAAGAAAAGTTGGGCACAATGTTAGAACAATTCTTCTCCTAATGCCTAACAAGAGGCAATAAAGGGGGAAGCCCGAAAGTTAGCGTCTGCTAACTTTCGGGCTTCCCCCTTTATTGCCTCTTGTTTTTATTCTAATACTATATGCAGCTCCTTCAACTGCACTTCGTCAATAGGGGATGGTGCATCTATCATCACGTCTCTGCCGCTGTTGTTCTTAGGGAAGGCGATGAAGTCGCGGATAGTCTCTTGCCCGCCGAGTATTGCCACCAATCGGTCAAAGCCAAAGGCGATACCGCCGTGTGGAGGTGCCCCGTATTTAAAGGCATTCATCAAGAAGCCGAACTGTGCCTGTGCTTGCTCAGGGGTAAAGCCCAATAGGCTAAACATCTTCGCCTGCAACTCCTGATTGAAGATACGTATAGAGCCGCCGCCTATCTCATTGCCGTTGAGCACGAGGTCGTACGCATTGGCGCGCACCTTGCCTGGGTCGGTGTCCAAGAGAGGGATATCCTCGGGCTTAGGCGAGGTGAAAGGGTGGTGCATCGCGTGGTAGCGACCGCTCTCTTCGTCCCACTCCAATAGCGGGAAGTCTATCACCCACAGTGGGGCATACTCATCGGCTTTGCGCAAGTCGAGACGCTCTGCCAGCTCCATACGCAGGGCACTGAGTTGCGGACGCACCTTGTCGGCTTTGCCTGAGAGGATACAGATAAGGTCGCCTGCCTTTGCCCCTGTGCGCTCAGCCCACGCCCTGAGGTCGTCCTCGTTGTAGAACTTATCCACTGACGACTTAAAGCTGCCGTCCTCATTGCACTTCACGTACACCATACCACTGGCACCGATCTGCGGGCGTTTCACCCACTCCACCAGCGCGTCTATCTCCTTGCGAGTATAGCTATTTGCGCCAGGTACCGCAATGCCCACCACGAGTTCTGCCTCGTTGAATACCTTAAAATCACGATGTTGCGCAAGGTCGTTCAGTTCGCCAAACTCCATTCCGAATCGGATATCGGGCTTATCATTGCCATAGCGGCGCATTGCCTCTGCGTAGGTGATACGCGGGAACTTGTCGAAAGTCAAGCCCTTAAGCTCCTTTAAGAGGTACTTGGTCATTCCCTCAAAGATGTTCAGTATATCTTCTTGTTCCACAAAGGAAAGCTCACAGTCTATCTGGGTGAACTCAGGCTGGCGGTCGGCGCGTAGGTCTTCATCGCGGAAGCACTTTACAATCTGGAAGTAGCGGTCGAGTCCACCGACCATCAGCAGTTGCTTAAAGGTCTGTGGCGACTGTGGCAAGGCGTAGAACTCCCCCGCATTCATACGGCTGGGCACCACAAAGTCGCGTGCCCCCTCAGGGGTGGACTTGATGAGCACGGGCGTTTCCACCTCAATAAAGCCTTCGCCCGAGAGGTAATTGCGCACCATCATCGCCACCTTATGGCGGAAGATAAGGTTCTCGCGCACGGGTGTGCGGCGGAGGTCGAGGTAGCGGTACTTCATCCGCAGGTCTTCCCCACCGTCGGTATTGTCCTCAATGGTGAACGGTGGTACTTCTGAGGGGTTGAGCAGCGTGAGGCTTTGCACCAGCACCTCCACTTCCCCTGTGGGTATGTTAGTATTGACAGCCTCACGTGCGATCACCGTGCCCACTACCTGTATCACGTCCTCGCGTGAAAGCGACTTTGCCTGCTCAAAGAGTGCGGCATCAGTGCGTTGTTCGTCAAATATCAGCTGGGTAATCCCATAGCGATCGCGCAGGTCTACCCATATCATAAACCCCTTGTTGCGTACGCGTTGCACCCAACCGCTGAGGGTAGTCGTTGTGTTTACATTCGTAGCGCGGAGCTCTCCGCAAGTATGTGTTCTGTACATATAGATGTTTATTTTTTAGCTGTTACGGATTAAGGACTAAGGAATCACAAAACAGAATAATTTTCTGTTAGGGAGATGATAGGGTTCACTCTGGGTTAAGATAGGGTTCACTCTGGGTTCACTTTTTGCATTTTTCAACAATAGAATTTCTACACATTACACAATATACAGAAAAATAAACTACAAAAACGCGATTTACCTCATTTTACCACACTCTTATTTCCCGCTATAAATACCCCTCAATACCTCTCACGCCGCAAAATTAAGGAATAATTTACAATGTGCAATGAATAATGAATGATTTTCTCTTGAATCCCGCTTAAATGCAGCCGCTTTACTATGCACTATGCGTTATACACTGTACACTAAAAAATAGCCTCTTACACCCTTTATCACAAGAAAATCATAAGTTATGAATTGTCAGTTATAAATTAATTCGTATCTTTGCAAAATGAAAAGAGAAATTATAGCATTCGGAGATTACTACGATGATTTCAAAAATACACTCACCGATAAAGAGCTATTGAAATTGGAGTATATTCTCTCTTTGCTTGAAACACAAGACAGACTTTAAATATAAATTATCTGTGGTGTCATCTTCTTCAATTTTTATTTCAGAAAAATTCTCTTGATTGATATTATAGTTTAGTTCATTTATTGTAAGTTCCCAAGTATATTTTAGTTCCTTAAAAAAAATTGAGTTTTCTCAATTCATTATTTAACTTTGAAATTTCATCTGTATGTAATTTTACCCTTCCAAGATATTCATACTTCTCAAAATTATCAATATGACTGATTTTTTCAATCTCAGTAAAATAAGCAAAAATATTATGTGTCATCTCCTCATTTTATTAAAAAGTGATTTTAGTTGACCAAATCCCTCTGTAGAAAAAATTTTTATATATTTATTACCTTGTCCATCCTCTTCTAATTTAATTAGTTCTTCAAGATTAGGAATGTAATCGTCAATACTTAAGTACAAATTATTATCCAACTTAATTCTTTGAATTAATCTTTTTTTAATATTCTTCCTTACAACAGTAAATTGTGAATCAAAATTCTTTTTTGAAGGTAGATCTCTTAGTCTATCTATCAAAACCTCTTTAGGAAAGTTTTCTGTCAAAGGCTCATAATTCTCAATTGCTGAAATAATGTCTGAATAATTAAAAACATTCTGTTCTCTATAGTAGCTAACAAGTTTATTTCTTACAAAAATATAATCAATATTATGATTGTTTTTTAACTTTTTTGACAATAAAGCTGTTTAAACTTTTTCTTATAATAAAATAAAAGTTCCCGAAAATTAGTAATTTTGTGTTTGCAAAAAAAAGAACACCAAAATTTAGGAACTTTGGGCAAAGATACAATAAATAATTGGATTATTCCCTTTTTAAGTGTAGGAAAAAGAGGATTTAAAAGTAGTTTTGATTTAGCTTCAATATTTTTATTGATTCTCAAAAGGTTAAAAACAGGGGTGCAATGGAGAGAACTTCCAATTGAGAGCTATTTTGAAAAAGGAGAAATTTCTTGGCAAAATGTCTATTACTACTTCAATAAATGGAGTAAAGACGGTAGTTTTCAGCGAATATGATTAAATCTATTAAGCAAGAAGAAAAGAAAATTAGATATGTCTTGCGTTCAATTGGATGGTAGTCATACACGTTGTCGCCAAAAAGGAGAATCTGCAGGTTATCAAGCAAGAAAAAAAGCCGTAACCACCAATAGTATTTTTTTGTGTGATAATAAAGGGCAAATGATAGCAATGGGAAGTCCTAAAGCTGGAAATCACAATGACTTATATGAAATAGAAGAAGTACTAAAAGAAATCTTAGCTTTATTAGAAGAAGCAGGAATAGAGTACAAAGGTCTGTTTCTCAATGCTGATGCAGGATTTGATAGTAAGTCTCTTAGAGAGTTTTTAGAAAGCAAAGAAATTATAGCAAATATTAAACCTAATCCCCGAAATGGAGAGCAACCAGATGTTTATTTTGATGAAGAATTGTACAAAAATAGGTTTAAAATTGAACAAGCAAATGGTTGGCTTGACGGATATAAAGGTTTGATAATGAGATATGAATATCTTGATGTAACTTGGATTGGAATGCTCCTATTAGGGTTTATCTCCAAGTTCCTCAAAAAAGTTTAAACACGTTTAATATGTAAATTTTCTTGTTTTTCATCTTATCAAATTTTAATTTATTATTCTCTGTCTTCTATTCTTTTATCTTACGTTTAATAATATATTTACAGAATCTGTTAATAATTAGTAGAAATAACCAATAGATGAAAAAAATCAACTGTTTCATTAAATAGGACGTTATAGGAACTTTTTTTTCAGTCTCTTTCCCTGGATATGCGTATTTAGCTCCTTTCCGATACCAAATATATGAAAAATTTTTACCCTCTTTTTTCTCTATATAAGAGTTAAAATCTTCCCAATCAAGTGTTCCAAATTCAATAGCTGTAGAGTAGTTATCTAATGTTTTTGAATATCCTCTAAAATATGCGACTTTACTTACTGCTTTGGAATGATTGATATAAAAAGAATCTATTTCAATATTCTTCTTCACATATTCTGTGTGATTTATAATAAAATCTCGATGCTGTAAAACATTAAGAAAAGAAATTATCAAAGGGATTCCTAAAATACCCAATAAGAAAAAAGTTATATAGTAAAAGATTCTTAATTTTATCACAACTTAAACCTCCCTTCTTTTAATGGAATCTTATCCGTAATACTCCAACTTTTGTCTATATCTACTAATTCAAACTCTAAAACACCTTTTGATTTTATCTTAGCTTTAACTCCCAATATAATAGGGTCAAGATAAACCCCTCCTTCAAATTCTTGTTTTGTAAAACTATATTTAAGTTTCCCTGAACCACACCCCTCTCCAAAACCACTTACGTAAAAATCAACATATTTTTTAGCTGCTAGTAACTCTGCTTTTAAGCCAATTTCTATGCAACCTTTTAGAGAAGCTTCTAAAAACATTTCATCAATATCCTTTACAGGCAGCACCTCAAAGTCGTTCATAAGCAACAACAAAGGAGGATTCTCCTTTATCGCGGGATACACCTCCCTAAACCAATCAGGACTACTTTGTCCCCAATCCAGCATTCCATCAGCATACAGCCGCTTGTACAACTCAGGGTACGCAAACCCATACTTTTCTTCTAATTGCTCTAATATTTGCATAATGTTTGTGTTTTACGCCGCAAATATACAAAATATTCCTTAGAATATACAAAACAACAGTCGCCTATGATCACAAGTTCACTTGCCGCTCGATACGGATCCAATACGGATCCAGTACGGATTCATATATTACATTAGTATTAGGTTTAGCAAACAACCACCGAAAAACCAACGAAATATAAAGCTAAAAAAAGCATATACTTCTTTCACCCTTTTTAGGAAAGAAGGTATTTAGAAAAGAAGAAATAATACTGTTATTAGCCATCACACTCTAAAAAAATATACATTATCCATTGCTGATTATACATTAATCCGTATCTTTGCCGCCAGAATCATTAAAATAATAAATGTATGAATTTTTTAGAATTAGCACAAACCAGATATACCACCAAGGCATATCGCCCACAGCAAATACCTGAGGACAAGATACAAGACCTCAAAGAGATACTTCGCCTTACGCCTTCATCTATCAACTCTCAACCTTGGCAATTTGTTTTTGTTGGTGATGAGGCAACTAAGGAGCAGTTTGCACGTGTGTCGTACATCAATGAGCAGCGCGTAAATGAGGCAAGCCACTTGGTAGTATTCCTTGCACATAATAACGACACTGCTTTCGAGACACATCTCCACAGGGCTACAAGCGAGATCGGTTATGGCTTCTATCAAAGTATACAAAAGCCTCGTGGAACAGCCTTCGTGCAGGAGTGGATCTACCGACAAGTGTACATCGCCCTCGGGTTTTTCCTCAGTGCGTGTGCTGCGATGGGCATTGATAGCACCCCTATGGAAGGGATCATTACTGAGGATTACGATCGTCTATTGAAGATAGAAGGCTATAAAACTCTCTTTGCTGTAGCTATTGGCTATCGCAGTGACGACGACCGCAACCAACCCTCACAGCGCCCAAAAACGCGCCTCCCCCTTGCTGAAGTCGTTAGAGACTTTAGTTTATAGTCTGTGCTGCACAAGAGCTGACAGCACTCCCTATAAGACAAATGCGCGATAAGCTAATAATTAAAAACTAAAAAGTGAAACTTAAAAATATATTAAAGAAAATGCTCTACACCCTTTTGATAATCATTGCACTACTGGCTATTATTACTGCTGTCGTTCTCAACCTACCCAGCTTTGGCAAACACCCAGTGGGCAAACGATTGGTGCGTATTGAGCATTCACCTAATTACAAAGAAGGTAGCTTCCAAAACCAACTGCCTACACCACAGCTTACTAGCGACAAAGGCTTCTTCACCCAACTGAAAGAGTTCTTCTTCTCCGATGTAAAAGATCTCTATCCTTCAGCTCCAGTACCTGCTGTGCAAACCAACCTTAGTACGCTGCCAGAGAATAGCTTGGTTTGGCTCGGACACTCCTCTTACTTTATGAATATCAGTGGAAAGAAGCTACTCGTTGACCCTGTGTTTCACGCAGCCTCGCCTTTCCCTTTTATGATAAAACCTTTTAGGGCCGAATATAACTATTCTGCTAACGATATCCCTACCATTGACCTATTGATCATCACTCACGACCATTGGGACCATCTTGATTATAACCTTTTCAAGCAAATCAAAGGGCGTGTAAAGCACGTACTTTGTACTCTTGGAGTGGGGGCACACCTCGAATATTGGGGGTATCCCGAGGAAAATATCACTGAACTGGATTGGAACGAAGAAACTCAGTTGAGTGGGTTGCACTTCACCTGTTTACCTACAAGACATTTCTCAGGACGTGGAATCACACGTGCAAAAACGCTCTGGGGGTCGTATATGTTACAAAGCGAAGACAAAACTCTTTACATCGGCGGTGACAGCGGCTACGGGCCTCATTTTGCCCTGATTGCAAAACAATTCCCATCCATTGACCTTGCCTTGCTGGAGAATGGACAATACAATGAGGATTGGCGCCATATTCATACCCTACCTAAGGAACTCCCCATCGTAATGGCCGACCTACGTGCCAAACGTTATTTCACAGGACATAACTCTAAGTTTAAACTTGGTAAGCACCCTTGGCACGAACCCTTAGAGAACCTCAAGAAGATACGTGAGCAACACCCCGATTGGGCTATTGAAGAACCTAAAATAGGCAAGGTGATCAGTTTGTAGATTTTCGCTACATCTGGGAAGGCTTATACTGTAAGGGATAGGGAGGATTCGGTATAAGTTTTTTGAAAAAAAGGTAAAAAATATTTTTTGTTTTGATTTTAATTTTGTAACTTTGCGGCAGTATTAATTTTATAAAATAATAGAGTTATGACAGGAAAAGAATTACAAAAGGAACTCGATGACTACTGTGAAGAAATGAGAAATGCAATGCCAGGACTTCTGTATTTGGGCATCTTGAGTTGTGCTGATGGTACAACGATTTCTAAATCAAGCAACAACGGTGATGTAGCGAAGTTTGTAGAGCAAGAATCGGCTTCGCACTTGCTGATTGTAAACCAAGTGAAGAAGGTGGCAGATACCAACGAAACCGCGGGTAAATTGGAGGTACAGTTTATCTTAATTGAAACGGATAAGATTACCTTTATGTTCTCAATTTCACCTGAAGGGAAGTATTTTGCACTTCTGGCGTTGGATAGAGAGAAGGCTAATCTCGCTATTTCAAGGACATTGCTTTATAGAGGTAAAGATAAGTTAGGGAAATTGTTAGACAGTTTCTTTTAAACGCGAGTGTGCTTCTGTGAAGGAAGCGTAAGACGTGCGTTTACTGAGCAGCTTGCTGACTTTGTAATATGCTTATTATTTTGGGTTAGAGTGTATTGTGAGGCACGGGTGGCTGTGTAGTGCTTAATTTTATAGAGGAATACCCTCTGAGCGGACAGGTGTGCACTCAGAGGGTATTTTGCCTTTTTATATAGGGAGATTTGATGGAGGTATTGTATTAATTTATCGTTAAAATTTTGTTTTTTCTTGTTCAGTTAAATTTTTATTTGTAATTTTGTCAGCTATTTTGTGTGATTTAATGAGGTTTTTAGGGTTGTTGAAGTAGGCTTGGTAAGCACTTAATACATTGATATTAAACTAATTATTTAAAAATATAACAACGAAGATGAACACTCTTATTCAAAAAATTACGCTCGCGGGCTTGGCGGTTTTGACGCTAAGTTCGTGTGGTGACGAGAAAAAAAATAATGCAACTACTACCCAGAGCCCGACCACCGAAGTGGTGCAAGCTCCGAAGTTTGAATACGGCTTTAATCTGAATGACTTTACCATCGTAAAGGATACGATTAAGTCGGGCGACACATTCGGTCAAATTTTAGAGAAGAACCACGTTGATGTGAGTGAAATTCATAACATCTCAGCGCAGACGAAGCAAGTGATTGATCCGCGCAGTTTCCGTGCAGGACACGTGTACGCACTGCTTTACGACAAGAAAGACCCGAGCAAGCCGCATAGCTTTATCTATCAGCCGAATATCGCTGAGTATGTGGTAGTGCGTATGGGCGACTCGGTGTATGCACGCAAGGAGTCACGCAAGGTTACAGTGGTGGAGCGCGAGAAAGCGGGGTACATCACCTCTAACCTCAGCGAGGATGCGCGTGCGGCAGGGCTCAGTGCGAATGCTACCTATCAATTAGGGCAGATATTCGACTATACCATCGACTTCTTCCGTTTGCAAAAAGGTGATAACTTTAAGATTATCTACCAGGAGCGTTATGTTGATGATACTATTTTTGCGGGGGTAGAGCGCGTGAAGGCGGCTTATTTTGAGCATAAGGGTAAGCCTTTTTATGCGTTTAACTTCACCACTGATTCGCTCAAGGGCAAGAGTGGTTTCTACGATGAGAATGGCAATATGATGAAGCGTATGTTTCTGCAAGCGCCGTTGGATATCTTCCGCATTACCTCTAAGTTTGGGATGCGTTTTCACCCAGTGTTGCACCGTATGAAAGGGCATTTCGGTACGGACTACGCGGCTCCGTCGGGCACTCCGATACGTGTAACGGCTTCGGGCACAGTGATTGAGGCTGGGTATAGCTCAGGGAATGGCAATTATGTGAAAGTGCGCCACAATGGCACTTATACCACTCAGTACTTGCATATGTCGCGTATTATTGCGCGCCGCGGTCAGCACGTAGAGCAAGGACAAGTGATCGGGCTGGTGGGCAGCACGGGCTTGGCTACGGGTCCGCACGTGTGCTACCGCTTTTGGAAGAATGGCAAGCAGGTGAATCCGCTCACTGAGAAGATGCCTAATGCAGTGCCTATTGACGCGAAACTTAAAAAGAAGTACCTCAAGAGTATTCAACCGTTAAAAGAGCAGCTCGATGCTATCAAAGCAACGCCTATTGACTATGAAGATGAGTCTGCCCCTATTCTTGAAGGAGGGAAGGCGTGAATTAATATGTGAAAATGTATGGAAACAGTAGTGAGAAAGACAGTACATAGAGAGGCACAGCATAATGTGCCAGCTATGACAGAGGAGGAGTACATAGATTACTGTCTTGACAATGGTATTCCTCTCTCGGAGGCTCAGCATCGTAAAATTGTAAAAGATGCACAAGAGGTAACGGTTAGATTGATAGCAGAAGGAAAACTCAGGTCGTATAAAAAGGAATATCCATCTGATTATGAGAAGTATCTGTATATGGTGAACGATCATCCTGATGATGAGGACTCACTGCCAAGAATGATGACTGAGGAAGAGATACGAGCATATAATCAAGAAGTTGATAAACGAATAGCTCAAAGAGTAAAAGAACCAGCTAATAAATAGAGCGACCTAAGTTATGAAAACGATATGTGATACTAATGTGGTAAGCCAGTATTTAGAAAGAAAGTATCCTATAATTAGTTATATAGTTGATTACGAGATAGGAGTGGAGAATATATGCTTAACTTCTATTATCTCAATAGAGCTTAATCGTTGGTTGAGTAGTTATCAAGGAATAATAAAAGAAGATAGAATTTCTTATAAGCGGTTTATTCGTTCACGAGAGGTTTTTCATATCAACGAAGCTATTTCGCGTCTTGGATTAAGTATTTCTAACAAATGGGTAGGTTTAGAGCCTACGGATATATTGATTGGGGTGACAGCTATTTATTATGAGTTGCCTTTTTACACTTGTAATGTAAAGCATTTTAGGCCAATGGTGGAATTTGGACTGGACTTGCGACCGTTAGTCTTAACCACTAACCCCTAATCCCTGACCACTAAAAAGTGAATTAAATCATTATTAAAATGTTACAAAATATTAACCCTACGCAGACAGCTGCGTGGAAAGCGCTGAAGGCGCATTTTAAGGAAGTGAAGGATGTGCATACCCTTTCACTATTTGAGAAGAACCCTAATAGAGGGGAACAATTTGCCATTGAATGGGGCGATTTCTTTGTGGATTACTCTAAGAACCGCATTGATGAGAAAGGGCTGCAATTGCTTTTGCAATTGGCTGAGGAATGTGGCTTGAAGGATGCTATCGAGAAATACTTCGGTGGCGACCACATCAATGCTACAGAAAATCGTGCGGTGTTGCACACGGCGTTGCGTGCCGATGAGGGTAGCACTATCCTTGTAGATGGGAAGAACGTAATGGGAGAGGTGGCTGCTGTAAAGCAAAAGATAAAGACGTTCTCTCAGGAAGTAATCACAGGCAAACGTACGGGTTTTACAGGCAAGGCGTTTACGGACGTAGTAAACATCGGGATTGGCGGCTCTGACTTGGGTCCCGTAATGGTAACTGAGGCACTGAAATTCTACAAGAATCACCTTAACATTCACTTTGTGAGCAATGTAGATGGCGACCACGTACTGGAAACCATTAAGCACCTCAACCCTGAGACTACCCTCTTTGTGATTGTCTCTAAGACGTTTACCACCCAAGAGACGCTGAGCAATGCGCTGACTATCAAAGAGTGGTTTTTGAAGAAAGGCAAGGAGCAGGATATTGCCAAACACTTTGTGGCGGTCTCTACTAATATGCAGAAGATTGATGAGTTTGGCATCGATGCTGCGAATGTATTCCCTATGTGGGATTGGGTAGGGGGTCGCTTCTCGCTGTGGAGTGCTGTGGGCTTGACTATTGCGCTCTCTGTGGGTTATGAGAATTTTGAAAAGCTGCTCAAAGGGGCAAATGCGATGGATAAGCACTTCCGCACAGCTTCCTTTAAGGAGAATATCCCTGTGGTGTTGGCACTGCTGAGCGTATGGTACAACAACTTCTACGGGGCTGAAAGTCAGGCAATCATTGCTTATACGCAATACTTACACCGCTTGGCGGCTTACCTGCAACAGGGTATAATGGAAAGCAACGGCAAATATGTAGGGCGTGATGGCAAGGTGCTCGACTATCAGACAGGGACTATCATCTGGGGTGAGCCTGGCACGAATGCACAACACGCGTTCTTCCAATTGATACACCAAGGTACGAAACTTATCCCTACGGACTTCATAGGCTTTAAGCATTCGCTGCACGGCAATACTGACCATCACAACAAGTTGATGGCGAACTTCTTTGCACAGACTGAGGCGTTGCTCAAAGGCAAGACGGAGGCAGAGGTACGCGCTGAGATGGAGGACGTAAATGAGGCGTTGGTGCCGTTTAAGGTGTTTACAGGCAACCGCCCAACGACTACCTTCCTCATTGATAAACTCACTCCTGAGACTTTGGGTAGCCTCATTGCGATGTATGAGCACAAGATCTTTGTAGAGGGGGTTATTTGGAATATCTACAGTTATGACCAGTGGGGTGTAGAACTCGGTAAGCAGCTGGCAAGTAAGATATTGAAGGATATTGATGGAGCTGAGGTTTCTAAACACGATAGCTCTACGACCAATCTGTTGAAGAGATTTAAGAAATAGGGATTTAGGGGTTGGTGATTAGTGATTAGGGGTTAGTGCACAGTTGCTAACCACTAACTACTAATCACTAACCCCTAACTATAAAATAAATGATTAAATCATACAAAGAACTTGTCGTTTGGCAAAAATCTATGGCTTTAGTAACTGCTGTTTACCAAATAAGCAGTAAGTTTCCACAGAGTGAGCTATTTGGAATTACAAATCAGATGAGGAGAAGCACAATATCTATACCCTCAAATATTGCAGAAGGGTTTGGACGCAATTCAAGTCAGGACTACTTGAGATTTTTATACATAGCAAGAGGCTCTCTTTATGAAATGGAAACTCAAATACAGATAGCAGTATCTTTAGGCTTTACAACACATCACGCTGAAATAATCAATATGATAGATGAAGTCGGTAAGATGCTTAATGCCACAATAACTAAAATTAAAGATAAAATTAGGAGTTAGTGCTCAATGATTAGGGGTTAGTGTTTAGTCCATAGGAGCTAACCACTGACTACTAACCACTAATCACTAATTACTAACCACTAAAGAAATGATTCATATAAAAACATTAGAACAGCTTGAGATGATGCGCGATGCGGCGCAGGTAGTGTCGCGTACCTTGGGCTTGATGGCTAAAGAGGTAAAGCCAGGTGTTACCACCAAATACCTCGATAAGATAGCAGAGGAATATATCCGCAGTCAAGGGGCTCTGCCTGGTTTTTTAGGCTTGTATGGCTTCCCGAATACGCTCTGTATGAGTCCGAATGCGCAGGTGGTACACGGAATACCGAATGACCGTCCGTTGGAGGAGGGCGATATCATCTCTATTGACTGTGGCTCTATCAAACACGGTTTCTATGGCGACCACGCTTATACTTTTGAAGTGGGGGAGGTGTCGCCTGAGGTGAAGGAACTGCTGCGGGTAACCAAGGAGTCGCTGTATGTGGGGATACGGCAGTTCCGCAGGGGCAACCGCGTGGGTGATGTGGGCTATGCGATACAAAAGTATTGCGAGGCACACGGCTACGGGGTGGTACGCGAACTGGTAGGCCACGGGGTTGGGCGCAAGATGCACGAGGACCCTGAAATGCCTAATTATGGCAAGCGTGGCGATGGCAAGAAGTTTAAAGATGGAATGGTGGTAGCTATCGAACCGATGATCAATATGGGGACACACCGCACGAAGCACCTGAAAGACGGATGGACAATCCTCACTGCCGATGGCAAGCCCTCAGCACACTTTGAGCACGATGTGGCTCTTATTGATGGCAAGCCGCGACTGCTCTCGACCTTTAAGTACGTCTATGAGGCGTTGGGCATAGAGAGCGATGAGGAAGAAGAATTTTTATTTTAGTGTATAATCAATAATTTATAATGTATAATAGCGCAGTACCCTTTCAGAGTACTGCGCTTTTTTTGTTAAATCATGCAAAATTGTTTATTAATTATTGTGTATTGCAAATTAGTTTGTACCTTTGCAGGGTTATTTAATATTAACTCATTCTAATTAAATAATCATAACAATAAAGAAATAACACTTTATCTTATGAAAAAGAAAATCTTATGGCTGTGTGCAGCCTTGTTAATCATTGGGTTAGGCTATTGGGCGTGGCATCGCTATGCTGCCACTACGCGGGTGGCGTTGGTAAACTTCCAGCCGTATCAAGCCTCGAATATGCAGCTCTCCAATACGGATAAGTTTATCAAAATGGACGCTGTGCCATTAGAAGAACTCGACCGCCTCAAAGGCTACGACTTTATCCTCATTTGGGGTATGGGTATGAAGCTCAACGATGCACAACACGCACAGATCGCACGGGCATCGATGAAGGTGCCTACCCACACTTTTATGACAACGAATCCTAATAATCAGTTTACTACCATCGATTCGTTGCAACTGAAAAAGCTCTCTACCTACCTTGAGAGTGGCAATAAGAAGAACTATCAGAACTTGATGCGCTATGTGCGTAAGTATATCGACAAGAAGGTGCTCTTTGCCCCTGAACCTGAGGCTGCCGTAGCGCGCAAGGAGAATGTGTATTTCCACTTAGACGATGAGCAGTCCTTTGCTGACCTTGCCAGCTACGAGGCTTATCTGAGGCAGAAGGGTTTTTACAAAGAAGGAGCACCGCGCATTGCGATGGTCGCTGGTATCCACGAACCTTTTGGAGGGAATAAGGAGCACCTCAATGGGGTGATCAAAGCCCTTCAAGATAAAGGGATGAACGTATACCCCTTCACATCCTTTGGCAAGCGCATAGAGTTCTTAGAGGAAATAAAGCCCGATGCGGTGGTGTACTTCCCTCACGGGCAGATGATGATGGGTAAGCCAGAGGTGTTTATCGACTGGATCAAAGCGCGCAACATACCGCTCTTTACGCCTATCTCTATCCTTTCGCTTAAGGATAAGTGGGAGGAAGATCCGATGGGATTGGTGGGTGGCTTTATGGGGCAAACGGTGGTGATGCCTGAGCTCGATGGCGCGCTTTACCCTTATGTGGTGATTGCACAGAGCCAGAATGAGAAGGGCTATTACTACTTGGACGCTATCCCTAATCGCGCCGCTAAGTTTGCACAGATCGTGCGTAACTTCACCGACTTGAAGCATAAGCCTAACGCTGAGAAGAAGGTCGCCATTGTGTACTACAAAGGGGCGGGCGAGTTGCCTCCTGTGGCGCAGGCGTTGGAAGTGTACGAGTCTCTTTATAACTTGCTGAAACACTTAAAGGCTGAGGGTTACACCGTGGAAGGACTGCCCGCTACGGTGGCGGAGTTTAAGGCGCAACTCGTAAAGCAGGCTAACGTGTACCGCAGCAGTGCGAAGGGCGACATTGCGCAGTTCTTTGCTGAGAGCAATCCCGCCTTGGTGGAAAGTGGACAACTGAACAATTGGCTTAAAAACACTTTGCCTACAAAACTCTATAAGGAGGTGTTGGCAAAGAATGGCTCGGTAGGCGATGGCTATCTCGGTATACATCGCGAAGGTAAGGAATACCTTGGTGTAGCGCGGGCGCAGTTTGGCAATGTGGTGATACTGCCACAGCCGCCAGCTGCTATCAGTACGGATGATGACTTTAAGGTGCAACACGGGGTGAAGGAGATACCGCCTTACGCCTATATGGGGGCTTATCTGTGGGTACAGAATGGCTTTAAGGCAGATGCGCTGGTACACTTCGGCACCCACGGTTCGCTGGAATTTACCCCACAGAAGCAGGTTGCCCTCTCCGACTACGATTGGGGCGATATCTGCGTGGGCACCGTGCCGCACCTTTACTACTACTGCATTGGCAACATCGGAGAGAGCATAATGGCTAAACGCCGCTCGTATGGGGAGATACTTTCGTACCTCACGCCACCTTTCACCGAAAGCGAGATGCGCAACACTTTTAGGGGCTTGGAAGATGAATTCCGCGCTTACGAAAAGGCGACTAATGAGGTGGACAAACAAGCGATTGGGTTGCATATCAAAAAGATTGCCGTACAGATGGGCTTGCACCGCGACCTGCGTTTGGATAGTGTGCTGACCAAGCCTTACAAACCTGAAGACCTTGAACGCTTGGAGAACTTTGCCGAAGAGCTTGCCACTGAGAAGATCAACGGGCAGCTCTATACCACAGGCGAGGTGTTTGCCCCCGAGAAGGTGAAGAGCACCGTAGAGGCGATGAGTGTAGACCCTATTGCTTACAGCGTGGCGGCTTTGGATAAACTCAACGGCAAGATTACCGATAAAGAAATCAAGAAGAAGGTGTACTTCACTCAACACTACCTCACTCCTGCTAAAGCCTTAGTGCAGCAACTCTTTGCAGGTAAGGCAGTGAATGATGCGCTTGTATGTAGCGTGGCAAAGATTACCCAGAAAGACCTCGATTGGGCGCGCACCGAGCAAGAGGATGCCAACCCTATGGCTGCGATGATGAAGAAGATGATGGGTTCAGGGAACAGAGGTCAGAAGCCAGCGATGAGTGGTCAGGGTTCAGAGAGCAGAGGTCAGGGGTCAGCTGCTAACACTATGCCCCCTCAAGCCTCAAACCTGAAGCCTAACGCCTCAAAAAAGCCTGATGCCGTAGGCAAGCCTACACAGCTGAAGAAGCGCAAGACGGACGTCAATGAATACGGTGTGCGAGCAGCCCTTACTGAGCAGCAAAAGAAAGCCATCGCAATGGAGAAAGCGGCTAAGGAGAAAGCCCGTGCCATCTTGGACGTAGAAACCGCCATAAAGAACGTAGCCTTCTATCGCGAAGCCCTTGGGGGCAGTCCGCAGGCAGAATTGAAGGCGTTCATCAATGGCTTAAATGGGGGCTACACGGCACCTTCCTCAGGAGGAGATGCAGTAGCCAACCCCAAGGCAGTGCCTACAGGGCGCAATCTCTATGCCATCAATGCAGAGGCAACGCCTACCAAGCTCGCTTGGGATAGGGGCGTAGCCTTGGCACAGAGCACCATCGCTGAGTATCAAAAACAACACGGCACTTACCCTAAGAAGATCGCTTACACCTTCTGGAGTTCAGAGTTTGTGGAAACCGAAGGGGTGAGCATTGCCCAAGTGCTTTATATGCTGGGGGCAGAGCCTGTATGGGATACCTTCGGGCGCGTCGGCGATGTGCGCATTATCCCGTCAGAGGAATTGGGTCGCCCACGCATTGACGTGGTAGTGCAGACCTCTGGTCAGTTCCGCGACTTGGCTGCCTCACGCCTCTTCCTCATCACCAAGGCGATAGAACTCGTATCCGCCCTGCCCGAAGAGAAGTACGCTAATGAGGTGAGTGCAGGCACGGTGGACATTGAGAAAGAACTCGTAGCGGCGGGTATCTCGCCCAAGGAAGCGCGTGAGCTCTCAACACACCGCATCTTTGGGGGTGTCAATGGCAACTATGGCACAAACATACAGGAGTACATCAACCGTGGCGACAAGTGGGATACCACTGCCGACATCGCCAAGGTGTACCTCAACAATATGGGGGCTTACTACGGTTCGGAAAAAGATTGGCAGCAGTTTCAAGAAGGGCTCTTCCGCGCTGCGATTAAGAACACCGATGTGCTCATCCACGCAAGGCAGAACAACACTTGGGGGGCACTGAGCCTCGACCACGTATTTGAGTTTATGGGGGGTATGAATGCTGCCATTAAGGACGTAACAGGCAAAGACCCCGATGCTTACCTCGCCGACTATCGCAACCATAAGAATATGCATATGCAAGAGCTCAAAGAGGCGATAGGCGTAGAGGCGCGCACCACCATACTGAACCCTAAGTACATCAAGGAGATGATGAAGGGCAATAGCAACAGTGCAGGGCAAATAGCTGAAATCGTTACCAATATGCACGGCTGGGAGGCGACCCGCCCTGAGGTAATCGACGATGCGCTGTGGAATGAGGTGTATGACACTTATATCAAAGATAAGCAGGGATTGGGCGTAAAAGCCTTTATTGAGCGTGAGAACGCTGGTGCCCTTGAAGAGACTACCGCTGTGATGCTCGAAGCTGCCCGTAAGGGGCTCTGGAAGGCCTCAGCCGAGCAAGTGAGCACGCTGGCGGAAGTACATACTGATTTAGCGAAGAAAATAGGGGTAACCTCCTCGCAATTCTCAGCAGAGAACGTGAAGTTGCAGGAGTATATCGCACAAAAAGCAAGCCCTGAGAATGCTGCTGCCTATAAGCAGCAGCTCACTAATGCTAAGGAAGGCAAGGGGCAGACTATTGATACCAAAAATGCAAAGCACTTGCAGAAGGAAGAGACCTCTACAGCACAAGAAAAGAAGAAAGTTTCTTTCAATGGCTTATGGATTGGACTGGGAGGCTTAGTGGTATTCATAGCATTAGTAGTTTTTATCAGAAAACGAAGGAAATAAGAAACATAACACATAAACAGATCCCGTGAGTGGCTGACAGCCACTCACGGGATCTGTGTCTTACAGAAGTGAAGAGATAGCGAACCGCTATTGAACATACAGTAATTTTCTTCATAAAAAAGAGGTAGCCATTTGCACTTGCGAATGGCTACCTCACCTATGAAAAAAGTACTTAAATTCCTAACATATTCTTAGGGTCTAAAATCTTGTCTAATTGCTCTTTGGTCAGCAAGCCTTTTTCGAGTACTAAATCGTATACCGACTTGCCTGTCTCTAAGGCTTCTTTGGCAATCTTCGTACTGTTCTTATATCCGATGTGAGGATTAAGTGCTGTAACGATACCGATGCTATTCTTTACCATATTCAGGCAGATGTCTTTATTAGCAGTGATGCCTTCCACACATTTGATGCGCAGTGTTTCGATAGCGCGTTCTAAGAATACGATTGATTCAAAGATACACTGGCAAAGTACTGGCTCCATCACATTGAGCTGTAACTGACCTGCTTCAGCAGCGAAGGTTACTGCTAAGTCATTTCCGAAGACTTTGAAGCATACTTGGTTTACCACCTCAGGAATTACAGGGTTTACTTTCCCTGGCATAATTGACGAGCCAGGCTGCATTGGTGGTAAGTTGATTTCGCGTAAGCCCGCTCTTGGTCCTGAAGAAAGTAAACGCAAGTCATTGCATATCTTTGAAAGTTTCACCGCCATACGTTTTAAGGCTGATGAATAGATCACATAAGCTCCAGTATCGGGAGTGGCTTCTACTAAGTTGCCCGCAGCTACAAATTTCTCACCAGTGAGTTTTGCTAAGTTCTCAGCACATAGTTTAGGGAAGTCCTTTGGAGCATTGAGCCCTGTACCGATGGCAGTTCCTCCCATATTGATTTCTAAGAAAAGATTAGCATTGGTTTGCAGGCGCGCCAGTTCCTCTTCTAAGTTAGCGGCAAAGGCTTCAAATTCCTGACCGAGGGTCATAGGCACCGCATCTTGTAGCTGAGTGCGCCCCATCTTGATGACATCAGAAAACTCTTTGCCTTTCTTGCGGAAAGCCTCAATAAGTTTGGTGAGATGCTTCATTAATGACTCATTCATCTTGATGATCGCTAACTTGATAGTTGTAGGGTAAGCATCGTTAGTAGATTGCGAGCGATTCACGTGGTCGTTAGGCGAAACTATAGTATATTCAGCTTTTTGCTTTCCCATAAGCTCCAAGGCACGGTTAGCAATAACCTCATTGGCATTCATATTTACCGAAGTACCTGCCCCTCCTTGGATCATATCCACTAAAAACTGATCGTTAAATTTACCTGCAATCACCTCTTTGCAAGCCTCGCTAATAGGTTTGAGCAACTCATCACTGAGCAAGCCTAATTTGTTGTTAGTCTGTGCTGCAGCAAGCTTTACATAGCCAATAGCACGGATAAACTCAGGGTAATCCTTCATTCTACTTCCTGAGATGCGGAAGTTATCAATAGCACGTTGGGTTTGTACCCCGTAATACGCTTGTTCTGGCACCTGTAAGTCGCCAATCAAATCCGATTCTGTTCTAAATTTTGTCATAATTTCTTTAAATTGATACTATTATATTTGATTTCGTTCTACAATACACAAATGCAAAAAGCCTTAGCTTTCTATGCTTTCTGAAATTTTCGGTAAAAGTACGAAAAAAAATATATAACCTCCAAGAAAAAATGAAAAAATTATCTTAAAGAATTTTTCGAAGGCGTGCCACAGGGATATCCATCTGCTCGCGATATTTTGCAATTGTCCGCCTTGCAATAAGATAGCCTCTTTCTTTGAGCATCTGTACCAGCACGTCGTCAGGCAGCGGGTTGTTCTTATCTTCTTTGCTAATAATTTTCTGTAGGATCTGTTTTACCTCACGTGTAGATACATCCTCTCCTTGATCGTTTTTCAGTGCCTCCGAGAAGAAGTCCTTTATGAGGCGAGTACCGTATGGAGTTGTTACATACTTACTACTCGCCACCCGCGATACCGTTGAGATATCCATACCAATCTTGTCAGCAATATCCTTCAAGATCAGTGGTTTTATTTTGGCTTCATCTCCCGTAAGGAAATAATCGCGTTGTGCCTCCATAATAGCACCCATCGTGATTAAAAGCGTCTGTTGCCGCTGCTTAATAGCATCGATGAACCACTTTGCCGAGTCCAACTTTTGCTTGATGAAAAACACTGCTTCTTTCTGTGAGTTTGTTCTCTCTTTTGAATGCTTGTAAGTGTCAAGCATTGTCGTGTAGTCCCTTGAGACGTGCAGTTCAGGAGCGTTTCGCCCATTGAGGCTTAGCTCTAACTCATTATCTACTACTTTGATAGTAAAGTCAGGAACGATCTGCTCCACCTGTACATTGCTTCCCGAGTAAGAGCTTCCTGGCTTAGGATTCAGTCGTTCAATCTCTTGAATAGCATCTTTAAGGAGTTCGTCTGACACATTGAACTTCTGTTGTAGCTTGCTGTAATGTTTTTTGCTGAAAGGCTCAAAAGCCAAAGTAATAATCTGTATTGCTAAGTCAATTGTCTCCGAAGGCTTCTTGCGACGCAGCTGTATCAGTAAGCATTCCTGCAAGTCAAAAGCTCCTACTCCCGCGGGGTCTAACTGAAAGATCACCTGCTCGCGTATCTGTGCCACACGCGTCTCATCAGCATAGATATTCTGTGAAAAAGCCAAGTCATCAGTAAGCTCTTGAACACTCCTGCGCAAATAGCCAGAGTCGTCAATGCTACCCACTAAAAATTCAGCTACGATGTAATCTTCATCCGAAAGACTAAAAGTATTCAGCTGATTGATAAGTGATTGATGAAACGACACCTCTGCACTGAAAGTCACCTCGTGCCCATCGTCATCATCACTGTAATTATTAGCGTGCAATCGATAGTCAGGGATTTCATCATCACTTAGGTATGCATCAATATCAATGTCATTCATATCGATCACATCACTGTCGTTGTATTCATCACTTGTATTGTCGAATTCATCTGCAAACTCATCGTACTCAGCTTCTTCCTTGCCCGATTCCAAGGCAGGATTCTCCTCCAATTCTTGCTTTACATATTGCTCAAAAGCCAAAGTAGGAAGCTGCACGAGCTTCATTAGCTGTATTTGCTGAGGCGAAAGCTTCTGTGAGAGTTTAAGTTGTAAATTCTGTTTTAACATTTCTTACTCAAATCATTCGGAATTAATAGGGTGCAAAGATACAAAAATTATTTCTTTTTAATCACCCTGCGGATCACCTTACGTATTTTTTGCTTACTTTTACGCGTATGATAGTTCCTGTTCACATAAAAGAGCAGCAGCGCCAAACCTGTGTAAATCACAGTAAAAGCAATCCCCAAGTAAAGCGTCGAAAGCACTTTATTCAACGACAAGACCACCACAAAAACGAGAAAATTAATCGCCGCCAACAGCAAACTCGCTTGCGTATGCGACAGCCTCATATAGTCAATCATCACGTGATGAATGTGATTTCTATCCGCCTGAAAAGGTCTGCCATTGCGTATCAATCGATTGGCAAAAACCCGCGTAGTATCAAAAAAAGGAATAAAAATAATCGCCAACAGCACCCACAGCTTATTCATCGGATGAATTTCCAACGCCTCAAGCCCATCAGCCCTGAGTGCAAAAAACTTAATTGCCAACACAGCCAACAGAAAGCCCACCGTCATCGACCCCGTATCACCCATAAACACTCGCTTCCTCGCAGAAAGATTGTAACGCAAAAAAGCCAACAAGAAACCAATGCACAGCACCGACAGCAAGAAGTAGTAATAATCGCTGGCTAAGAAAAAAACATAACCAAAAACCCCAAAAATCACAATACCAACCATCGCCGCCGAGCCATTAATTCCATCGATAAGGTTATACGAATTCACAATAGCCATCACAATACTACAACTAAACAGCAGCGAGAGCCAATACGGTATTTCATCAATCCCCAAAAAATGATCAAACGTAGTGATTTTCAGCCCAGTACCAAACAACAAGATAAGTGTGGCGATGATCTGCCCCAGTAATTTTGTACTCGGATAAACCCCAACCAAATCATCCTTCAAGCCCACAAAAAACAAAACCCCTAAGCCAGAGATAATGTTAATACCCACAGAGTCATAGTCGTACGCGCGCAAAAAGAAAAGCGTAAACACCACACTTATAAAGAACGAAAGCCCTCCCAAAGTTGGCGTCTTTACCCTATGCGAGCTTCGCTGGTTCGGCTTATCCATCAAGTTCTTTTCCTTCACCACATAGATAATACTCGGCAAAGCAAAATAACTCACCACAAACGATAGCACGAACACCCATATCGCCACGAAAAGTAAATTCTCTGCAAAAAAAGCGTTCATAAATACTAAATAAATTGACAAAAGATTGCCCGCAAAGATACAACAAAAAAACCACCCCCACAAGCAAAATCCTTTAATTTATAACAACTAGGAAACTATTTCTCCTTAAGTAAAATCATAACGCACTGCAAATCAATATACAAAAAAGGGTAGTTCTTTTCAGAACCACCCCTCATACTATTCCTGTAAATAAAATATTTTATCTTATTATTCATTGATTGCAGCAATACCTGGCAATACTAAGCCTTCAAGGCTCTCAAGCATTGCACCACCTCCTGTAGATACATAGCTCACCTTGTGCTCAAAGCCAAATTGCTTTACAGCAGCTACCGAGTCGCCACCCCCAACGAGTGAGAAAGCCCCCTTCTTAGTAGCTTCAGCAATAAAGTTACCTACTTCAATAGTCCCCTTTGCAAAGTTAGGCATTTCAAACACACCTACAGGACCATTCCAAAGGATCGTCTTTGACTCTAAAATCACCTTCTTAAAGCTCTCTAAGGTCTTAGGACCTACATCCAAGCCTTCCCAACCATCAGGAATAGCATTTACAGACACTACTTGGGTTTTAGCCTCATTGTTAAACCCATCAGCTGCAACTACATCTATAGGCAAGTGCACTTGTACACCCTTCGCTTTTGCTTTCGCTAAGATATCTAAAGCCAACTCCTGTTTGTCATCTTCACAAATAGAGTTGCCAATCTTACCTCCTTGTGCTTTGATGAAGGTATAAGCCATACCGCCCCCGATAATCAGATGGTTCACTTTGTCTAAGATATTCTCAATAATAGTGATCTTCGATGACACTTTCGAGCCACCAAGGATTGCCAATACTGGTTTCTCACCACTCTTCATCACCTTGTCGATACTCTCAATTTCTTTTGCCAAAAGGTAGCCAAAGCACTTATTTTGAGGGAAGAATTTCGCTACAATAGTCGTAGAAGCGTGTGCACGGTGTGCGGTACCGAAAGCATCATTTACATAGATATCACCAAGTTTAGCAAGCTCTTTTGAAAAACCTTCATCACCTTTTTCTTCTTCCTTGTGGAAACGTAAATTCTCCAAAAGCACTACACTGCCAGCTGGTGCCTCTGCTACAGCTTTCTCTGCCTTTGCCCCTACACATTCATCAACAAAAATAACCTTCTTTCCTAATACTTTCTCCACCTCACCCACAATATGGCGCAGTGAATACTTGTCGTTGCGTTCTCCTTTGGGGCGTCCAAGGTGGCTCATTAGCACTACAGTGCCACCATCTTTTAGTACCTTCTCAATAGTAGGTTTCGCTGCTTCAATACGTGTATTGTCAGTAACCTTAAAGTTCTCGTCCAATGGCACATTAAAGTCCACTCTAATCAAGGCTTTCTTGCCCGCAAAATTAAAATTGTCTATGGTCTTCATATATAAATTATATTATTATTTTCAAGGTGCAAAATTACAAATAATTTTTAAATTACATTACTCTAATTTATTTAGTGGCATAATCTCTTTTATAGATTGTATCACCTCCCAAAAGTCCTCTGCCTTAGCATACTACTCATCAAAGTGTGTTATACACCAATCTAATTCACACTTATGCCACTCAGGTATATCCTTATCGGTACTATCTAACGCACATTGCTGTACATCCGCAGGTAGTTCTTCTATAGCTTTTATTTTATTCTTGAGTTGCCACATTTCTCACTTCTTTGATATATTTCTTGATCGTATCTATGTCTACTGTATCATATTCTGATTTATCATAAATAGAGATAAAGTAAACGGAGTTAATATCCTTTTGATCAATGTGTAGCAATATTTCGTGTGTAATAACTCTTGCACCTCCACTTTTCCCTTGATTTTTAGAAGTGATATTCATTCTTATCTTACGAATACCTCCTCCTAACGACTCTCCAAGATCAGGATTGGTAATGAATTCGTCTCGAAGGTGTTTTTATATCATCTTTAATAGACTTGTATTTCTTATAGAGTTTCTTAAACTCTTTATCAAATACTGGTGTCGTGTCAAAAGCATATTCCATTAATCCAATTCATTAAGCAATTCATCTAAACTTTTGGGTTTTAACTTTCCTTTACGACATAACTCCATTTCTTCAAGTCCCTGCCTGAGCATTGCCTTAAATTTCTTTTGTTGCTTTTCGGCCCTGATTTTTTCAAAGTCCATAGACTCTATCGTGGTATCCCAACGCAATTGGATTCCTAAAATCTTACCGATGTCTAACAATTTCTGTATGTTTGCTGCCGAAGCATTATTCATTATCGTTAATGTCTGCATAATATCATTCCTTTAATTTATTATACAATCTATCCCTACACCTTGAGAACAACCCTTTCACCTATTCTAATTCTAAAAGCTACTGTCTAAAAGCTCCTCCTACCGCATCAACGCCGTGAGCTTACTCTTAGGGGTCTTACGCTGCTTGTTGTACTCGTCGAACTGCATTAGCAGATTGTTATTAGCCCTCACCAAGGCGTTGGTTTCAAGCAATATACTAAAATAGAGTTTCGTAGTCTTAGGGCTCGTCTCGGTGGTGCGGATATGGTCTATCTGCTTTTGCACCGTCTGCGATAGCTCGCCTTTGAGTGTCTTGCAGTGTTCCAACACAAAATGTATCTTGCTATAATCTTCCTTCTTAAAGATCTCAGCCTCCTGCTTAAAGAGATCGGCTATTCTATCGGCGATACTCTTCAGATCGCGCAACTGATAGAACTTCAGCGGCTTGTGGTTGTTATTCACGTGGTCGTACGCACTGACGGTAATGGCGGTAAGGCATTGTGCCATATCCTGCAAATAGTCTAATATCAGAATGTAGAACTTACTCGACGCTACCGAACTCTCATTGAGCGACTTGATAAAGTAATAGATATTCCCCTTGAGGGCATCGAGCTCCTTCTCTAATTTCTTAGCATTCTTCTTGTTCTTGGTGAGCTTACTGAGGTCTTGCGCACTGAGGTTCTTCACCACTTTGGCATAGAGCTCATCAATGCGCTCAAAGGTCTCAGCCACATAGTTAGAGCTCTCCTTAATCACTCCGCCGATAGTCGCCAAGTCGCTGCTCTCAAAGCGGCGTACGCTGCCTTTGGCACGTTGCCGATTGCGGTACACCACCGCACTGCGAAGCAAGAAAAGTGCCACCACTACGATCATCACGATGAGCCCAATGATGTTGCCATAGTAGAGAATGCCCGCTACTACGAACGCCCCCAAGAAAGCGACAATCGCCGTGAGGAACCACCCGCCTACTACATTCAGCACTCCTGCCACACGGAACACAGCACTATCCCTACCCCACGCACGGTCAGCCAACGACGAACCCATAGCCACCATAAACGTTACGTAGGTAGTCGATAGCGGCTGCTTCATCGAAGTACCGATAGCTATAAGGCTACTTGATACCACCAAGTTGATCGCCGCCCGCACGAGGTCAAACGCTGGGCGATCTTCCTCTTTAATGGTCTTATCCTCTGCCGCCGCCTCAAAGCGCGCGTCTATCTTCTTCTGTAAGGATTTAGGAGTAATGGCATTGACTGCCGCCGCCCCCAACACGGTGATGCGCACCAAAAAGCGCGACAGGAAGTTCGCCGAGAACTGCTCCTCACCACCCTCACTCTGGCGCGAGAGCTTCACCCCTGTTTCAATCACACTGCGCGCCTTCTTCGAGAACCACAGCGTGAGAATCATAATAAAGCCCGTCAAAAGCAATATCGCGGTAGGCGTACCCATATTGCCCAATAGCCCTTCCATCGTAAAGCGGTTGTACTCCACACCCGAAACGTGCCACAAGTCATACGACTGATACGCCGCCACAGGCACCCCAATAAAGTTCACTAAGTCGTTACCCGCAAAAGCCATTGCCAAGGCAAAAGTACCGCTCAGGATAATGATGCGGAAGATATTAACCCGCAGGGCAATAAGCACTTGCGAGAGCACTGACCACAGCACAAAGCAAGCCAAGAGCAACCATAACATATTCTCCTCCATCCAAGTGATCGCCTCCACAGGGATAAACGCCACACCTTTCAGCCCCTTGAAGATAATAAAATAAGAGAGTGCCGTCAGCGAGATACCGCCGAAAATGCCCCCTATGTATTTGATCGTCCTGTCGTAATTAAAGCTAAACACCAAGCGCGCCAGCCACTGCACTATCGTCCCCACCACAAAGGCAACTGCCACTGAAATAAAGATCCCCGAAACGAGCTTACTTGCCTCTGCCGTATTGATATACTGGAAGATATCCGTAAGCGGCGCACCTGCCTTGAATATCTTGATGCACGCCACGCACACCGATGCCCCCAGCAGTTCAAAGACGATGGAGACCGTAGTAGAGGTCGGCAGCCCCAGCGTATTGAAGAGGTCTAAAAGCAATATGTCGGCTAAGATTACCGCCATAAAGATTACCATTACCTCATTGAAATAGAACTGAGTAGGGTTAAAAATTCCCTTACGAGCGATCTCCATCATCCCGCTGGAAAAGATAGCCCCCAGAGCCACCCCCACGCTGGCTACAATCATTATCGTACGCAGCGTAGCCACCTTTGAGCCCACTGCCGAGTTGAGGAAATTGCCTGCATCGTTGCTCACGCCCACTACCAAATCCACGATAGCCAAGGCGCAGAACACGAACAGCATAAAGATATAAACTTGCTCCATTACGCTTGTTTTACATTTACGGCACAAAATTACAATATTTTGATGAAACCACAATAGAAAAACAGAAAAAAATAACACAGCAAATTGTGCACTACCAATTGACACATCACCCACCAAATACCGTAGAAAAATATACTTTTATAGTTGTATAAAAGGTTCTCTTGTATTAGGCAAGAGGAAGTGTCTAAATTTATTTTTCTTCTTTAATACCTTATTTATAAACTACTTATAAAGTGCTGTCCTAAAAAAAATAAACCTAACTATTGCATAACTAAAAAAGTATTACTATTTTAGCCGCAAATTTTAATTATACCATTATGATAGAAAGTTTTAATTTCAGTTTTATTATTGTTGTCTTCATAGGAGTAGTCCTTCTATTAGGAGCAGTTTTTACTGTGAGGCAACAAACCGCCGTATCTATTGAGCGCTTTGGCAAATTCCAGAGCATACGCCACTCAGGCTTACAGTTTAAAATACCTGTATTCGACAAGATTGCAGCCCGTATCAGCCTGAAAATACAGCAGCTCGACGTGGTTGTCGAAACCAAAACCCTCGATGATGTATTTGTAAAGATTAAAGTATCGGTGCAGTTCGTCGTGATTAAGGATAAGGTCTACGATGCTATCTACAAGCTCGAGTACCCTCACGACCAGATTACCAGCTACGTATTCGATGTGGTGCGCGCCGAAGTACCTAAGATGAAGCTCGACGACGTCTTCGTGAAGAAAGACGATATCGCTATTGCTGTAAAGCGCGAAGTGCAGGAGTCGATGGAGACCTATGGCTACGACATCATCAAAACCCTCGTTACCGACATTGACCCTGACGCCCAAGTAAAAGCGGCAATGAACCGCATCAACGCTGCTGAACGCGAAAAAGTAGCCGCACAGTACGAAGGGGATGCACAGCGTATTCTCATTGTAGAAAAAGCCAAAGCCGAGGCTGAAAGCAAGCGACTGCAAGGGCAAGGTATTGCCGATCAGCGGCGCGAAATAGCCCGTGGATTGGTGGAAAGCGTAGGAGTACTGCACAAGGTGGGGATCAGTTCGCAAGAGGCATCAGCCCTTATCGTGGTGACCCAGCATTACGATACGCTCCAATCAGTAGGGCAACAGGCTAACAGCAATCTTATCTTGCTACCTAACTCGCCTGAAGCAGGCAACGAGATGCTCAACAATATGATTACCTCCTTTACAGCCTCTGCACAGATCTCAGAGAAGATGAAGGAGCATAGCAAGAGGAAAAAAGAGGAATAACTTTCCTCTACAAGAAGTGTACAAGGGGCAGTCCTACTATTTTAGGACTGCCCCTTGTGCGTTACAGGGAGAAACAACTTCCTGCCAAATCGCGCGCTATTAAAGCCTCCTCGCCGATACGCTGAGCTACGGCATCCCCTCTTCTGCCGTGCTCAAATACACCCAGCAAAGCAGCCTCCAAAGGGCTATAGCCTTGGGCACGTAGCCCCGTGAGGATCCCTGTGAGGACATCGCCACTGCCACCCGTAGCCATCCCCACATTGCCTGAGGAGTTCAGCCAGCAGTGTACACCATCAGTGATAAGGGTATGTGCCCCTTTTACAATAAGAATAATGCTATGCTTAAGGGCAAAAGTCTTCGCTTTTTCTATCTTCTCAAAGTCGTCATTCCAACTACCAATAAGGCGCTCCAATTCCTTGGGGTGAGGAGTGAGGATAGCGCTCCGTGGTATCTTCGTTTGCGCTTCGTTGTGCTGAGCGAGCAAATTCAGTGCATCGGCATCAATTACAAAGGGCACTTGGGCGTACAAATCGAATAGCTCAAAAAGTGCTTCTGCTGTATCGGGATGCTTGCCCAAGCCTACGCCAACGCCTATTGCCGAGGGCTGGAAAGGCACTGTGATAGTGTTAATGTGTTTCTTCTTATCTGAGGTCAATACCATTGCCTCTGGCACTGCCGTTTGTAGGATAGGGTATCCACATCGGGGGATAAGCGCAGTGACTAAGCCTGTGCCTATCCGCAAAGCAGCCGTAGCACTGAGCACTACAGCACCTATTTTGCCATAACTACCCCCTATGAGCAGTGCGTGACCAAAGGTACCCTTATGGGCAAACTTATTACGAACCTTTCGCAGTGGGGTAACAATTTCTTCAGTGAGATAGGTAAAATCAGTGGAAAGCGAGGCTATAAAGTCGGTATCTAAGCCGATATCGAGTACTTTCCACTGTGGGATGTGTACCCCTGTCTGTGGGAGTAAGAGCGGTAATTTAGGTGTCTGAAAGGTGAGTACTACCGAAGGATTTACAAAGAGATCTGGGGTGGCTTTGTCGGTATATACCCCCGAGGGTATATCTACACTTACGACATAAGCACCAGCACTGTTGATACGCTCAAAAACTGATTGTACCCACGTAGGGGCAGGGCGATTGAGTCCTACCCCAAAGATCGCATCTACAATTACCTCGCCTTGTAGGGTTATTGTGGAGGCATTCTCGGCAGTGATAGGGTGTATTGGGAGGTGAAGTTCTTCCAATAAATGAAGGTTTGCTTGGCAGTCTGCCGAGAGTTGCTCGCTGAACTGCACTAAGTATACGCTCACTTGCTTGCCGCTTTGGAGGAGTATCCGTGCTAAGGCTAAGCCGTCGCCTCCGTTGTTGCCCACTCCTGCCATTATGCAGAAAGATTGTGCCTCAGGCAGGTGCTTTTCTATCCATAGGAATAGCTGAGTGGAGGCGCGTTCCATCAGTTGCCAAGAGGTGATGCCTTGCCTTTCAATGGTGATGCGGTCAGCTTCTCGGAGCTGTTCGGTATTGAGTATCTTCATAGTTGTAAGGGTTTAAATAAGAATGGCTCCCTAAGGCTCAACAATGAGTTTTTTGGCAAACTGCTTGCAGAAGTCCTGCATTGTAGTGTACATCTCCTCGTCGTCAGTGGCTTGGAGGTACTTTTCGCTCATTGTGGCAAACATCTGGTAGAAGAAGAACTTCATATCGTTGAGGGGCATTTGCTTTGTCCATAGGTCGACGCTCAGGGCTTGCTTGTTCTCTGCGTCCCATAGCGATAGGAAGAAGGAAGGGGTTTCCTGCTCAGTGATATCGCCGTCCTCTGCTGAGAAGTGTAAGGCTTCAGCGATCTTATTTTCGTCTAAGCCGACGGTAAGTGTGATAGTGGAAGTGCTGTGTACCATTATTTCTGAGGTTTGTAAAGTGATTGTTTGAAAAGGTCTTCGCCTTTCATTGCCAGTAGCTTGGGGAGGGCTTCTCCCTTGTGTTTCTCAACATACGCCTTTACGATCTGCAAGCCTATGTAGCGCCCTAACTGCCCTGGGGTGTCGTTATCAATCTCACGGTAGAACTTTGAAAAAGGTGCAGGGAAGATAAATCGGCTCAGTAGTTTTTTATCGGTTTGGTAAAGCACTTCATCTTCAATAAAAGTGCGCCATATCATTGCTTCGTTAGCCTCCGCCCAACTGTATTTCTCAGGAGTGTAGCGCAGTAGTTGCGCCTCAGTTTTATCTGGCAGTAAGAGGCTTTCTAAGTAGAGCTTCTTGCCTTCATAGACCATCTCATCTAAGAAGGTGATCGTCCCTACGTGGGGTACGATTTGGTCGGCAAAAGCATCAGCGATATCTACTGTAAGGTACTGAGGTTGTAGTTCGTTGCTTATATAAGCCTGAATATTCTCGTAATAAGGGTGTTTTTCTCCCAGATAGTTGTCCGTACCGATGAGCAGGAGCGAATCGGCATAAATGACGCGCGACTGGTAATCTACCTGAGTAAGGAGGGTTACTACCTTTGGCGGAGTGAACTTAGGAAAGTAGTATTTGATATGCTGAAAGAGGCTTTTTATCTCCTTCTTCTGAGCTGAAAAGTCGCCTAAACTCTTGTTGACTTCCTTATAGAGTGCTTTGTAGATGGTATCGCGGTGTATCTTGTGCCATTCCTCATCACTAATGGCTTTTGTGAAGAACTGAGGATATTTGCGCTGTAAGTCCGAGAGCTGCTCATCAGGGGTATTCACAAAAAGAGAGTCGAGCCTTACCACTTGGAAAGGCACTTGTATCTGGCTGATTTCCTTTTCTTTTTTATCGCCACAAGCGGTGCAGCACCATAAGGTTAAGGGTATAAATGCAAGTATAAATATCTTTTTCATTATATGATGATTTGTTTATTACAGTTTTTTTCTACTCATTATGCACCCACTTCTCTTCTTCTAAGTTGAGTCGATAGCGGAAGGCATTGATTACTTCCTCATCAATGCTTGGGTCTTCATTGAGCTTGGTGAGCACCTCACGCTGATGATGTAGTACCTCTATGTAGTGTCCTCGTGCGTGCTTGGTAAGGGTACACAGTGGGCGACTCATCTGATGCTCCCATATCTGCTTATTGGTGGTCAGCAAGAACGAGCGCTCTATCTCATCGGGGAAGTTCGCTTCCATATACGCTACTGCTGCACGCGCCATCTCCTTGCGTATCAAATCCTCTGCCTCTGCCTCCTCAATATGGTCGCCATAGTCAGGGAAGGGCACCGCCTTGATGAGCCACGGAAGGGTGAGCCCCTGTACTACCAAGGTGGTTAATATCACCACAAAGGTAATGAACAATATCAGGTCGCGATGCGGGAAGGGCGTAACCTTATCGGCAAGGGTCAGCGGTATAGAGAGTGCCGTAGCCAGCGACACTACCCCGCGCATCCCTGCCCATCCCATCACTAATGGACCTGCCTTGCTGGCAAACGATCATCAGCTACTGTGATGAAGTGCTTCATTATCTGGGTAATCACCACTGCCCCAAGCATACAGCCAAAGCGCACCACGATGAGCACCCCCGTAACGATAAGCCCATAGGTGATAGCTGTCCACAAGTCAATGCCTTCTTTTGCCTGAATGCCTTCTAATATCTGTGGCAAGTCGAGCCCGATGAGGGCAAACGCCAGTCCGTTGAGGATAAATACATATACGTTCCATACCGCAATGGCATTGATCTGCGTAGTTGCCGCGAAGATCTCATCTCGCTTGCGTGAGAGGAAAAGCGCCCCAGCTACCACTGCCAACACCCCTGAAGTCTGAGCAAAATCTGCCAATATATAAATTACGTAGGGGGTGATCAGTGTGAGGATAATATCCATATTGCGCTCTGTGGGTAAGTATTTATGCATCTTATACATCAGCCAAGCCACTGCCAGCCCTATGGCAATACCCCCAAGCACCATCCATACAAAGTTTAGCGAGGCTTTCCCCAGCAAAAACTGACCCGTAGTAACGGCAATGGCTGCCATACGAAAGACAATCAAGCCAGAAGCGTCGTTGAGCAGACTCTCATTGCCCAAAATCACCTCTATGCGCTTAGGTATTTTCACAAACTTAGCAATCGCATTCGTACTCACAGTGTCCGTAGGCGATACTATTCCCCCAAGCAAGAAACCCAAAGGAAGTGCAAACCCTGGGAAGACCATATTGGCAACCCACGCCACCGCCGCTGCCGTGATAAACACTGCAGGGAATGCCAGACTGATGATAATGCGTCGCCATTTCCATAGCTCCTTCTGCGAGATAGCCCACGTCTCCTCATAAAGCAAAGGTGGCAGAAAGACGATGAATATCAGTTCAGGATTGATATGTACCTTAGGCAAATTCGGAATAAAACTCAAAGCTAAACCGCCAATTACCAACAGAATAGGGTAAGCGATTTTCAGCTTATTGGCAACGAGCATCAGAGCAATAATCACCAAAAGCAACAACAAGAATAAAGATACATTGATTGCCATAAATGCTATTTATAAGTTCTCAGGCGGCAAAGATACAACTTTTTTTAGAAATGAGAAGCAGAGATCAGAGAGCAGAAAGCAGAAACTAACATCCCTAACTTCTGTTCTCTGATCTCTGACCCCTGTTCGCTGACCTCTGTGATTAGACTTTCTGCGCTACGATAGCAATACCTGAAAGGTTTTTATCGTGCTTGCGGAAAGTAGCCTTCATCTTCTTGACACGCTTACGCAGTTCGGGGAAGCGCAAGAGGTTAAAGGCTATTTTCAGGAAGCGTAGAAAGCCTTCATCTTGTATCATACGCTTTCTTTCGACGAGGTGCATTGGGGCTTCAAAGACGCTGACGACCTTAAAGCCTTGTTCTTTGAGCAGTTCCGTCCATTCGGCTTCTGTCATTGGGCGGGCATGTACGCGTATGGTGGAGCTCAGTTCCTTAAAGATGTCCTCTTTTACAGTGTCGGACACATCATTGGGCTTCAATCCCAGTTCGTGGATACCGTAATAGCCTCCCGATTTCAGTAGGCGGTATGCCTCACCAATGATAGCTTTTTTATGCTCTAAAGGCTGCATCGTCAGCATTGCCTCGCCGTATACTTTGGTGGCTGAGCCATCGGGCAAGCCTGTTTCAGAAGCGTCGGCAATGATGATTTTAGCCTTGTCATAATTGAGGCTTTTGCGCGCTTTTGCTGCGGCAGCCTCATTGAGGTCGACCCCTGTATAACTGTGTGGGCGTCGTGCGCAAGTAAGAGCGGCAGTGAAGCCCAAGCCAGGGGCAAATTCTACTACATCGTCATCGTTGCTTATTTGCAACCCATTGATGAGTTTTTCGGTAAGCTCACGACCTCCAGGGCGGAGCACACGCTTACCGAGCTTAGCAAGAATCCAGTGCCCTTGCTTTTCGTTTAAAGTGTTTTCTACTTTCATAAACTGATGTGATTAAATTTGTTGAACAATAAAGATATTTTTATCTCCTTTAGAAAGCGCAAAGGTAGCGAATAAATTTAATTATGCAGCTATTTTTATTTAGTTTTTATTAATGGGTAGATAGCTTGTAGAAAAAGCAGGGAAAGATAGAGTAGCCAAGAGGGGGCTATATAGCGACGGTTCACCGAAGCATTGGCTTATGGAGTTTGTCCGTTCTGTGTCCGTTTTAGCTTTGTAATGGTTAGTGGGTAGTTTTGTTGTAGATGGTGATTAAGTGGGTGATTTATTATTGAGGTGTAAAAGGCTGCGGCTGTTATGTATAGCTGGTTTTTCTTGTTTTTATTTATCAAAATAGCTGATGGTAAAGGAAGATTTTGTATCTTTGCCTCCTAATTAGCTATTAGCTTTTGGCTTTCAGCAAAGAAGGTGCTGTTTAGCTAAAGTGCTAAGAACTGGAAAGTAGAAGTTAAGAATTTGATGAAAAAACTATTCCTTTTAGATGCGTATGCCCTTATTTTTAGGGGCTATTACGCTTTTATCAAGAATCCGCGTATCAACTCCAAAGGGCTGAATACTTCGGCTATCTTGGGGTTTATGAACTCACTTTTTGATGTTATCAAGCGCGAACGCCCCGACCATCTCGCTGTGGCTTTCGACAAAGGGGGCAGTGAGGCACGTTTTGCGCTCTACCCTGAGTACAAAGCCAATCGCGATGAGACGCCCGAGGCGATACGCATCGCCGTGCCCTATATCCACGAGATACTGCGCGCACTGCATATCCCTATCCTCGAAAAAGAGGGCTACGAGGCGGACGACATCATCGGAACGCTCTCCAAACAGGCAGAGGCACAGGGCTACCAGGTGTATATGGTTACCCCCGACAAGGATTATGCACAGCTCGTCTCGGAGCATATCTTTATGTATCGCCCTGCGGGTAAGGGAGGCGACATTGAGGTGTGGGGCGTAAAGGAGGTGCAGGAGAAGTTTGAGGTAGCACGTCCTGAGCAGGTAATCGACTTTCTCGGTATGATGGGCGATGCGGTGGATAACATCCCTGGTCTGCCTGGCGTAGGCGAAAAGACCGCCAAGAAACTGCTCGCTGAGTTTGGCAGTATGGAAAACCTATTGGCTAATACCGATAAGCTCAAAGGAAAACTGCGCGAGAACATTGAAAACAACAAGGAAAAGGGGGTACTCTCCAAGCAATTAGCAACCATTATGCTCGATGTACCTGTGCATTTTGATGAGAAGGATTGTGCACTCTCGCAGCCCGATATGCAGGCCGTAACGGCCCTCTTTGAGGAATTGGAGTTCCGCGCACTACTGCAAAACCTGCTGCGCACTTACGCCCCCGACACATATATCCCGCCACAACCTAAGGCGAAGGCAAGCGGACAGTTAGACCTCTTTGCACCGCCTATGGAGGAGGGTACAGGTGCTACTTCTGCCCCACTGAGCAGCAAGCAGACGGCTGAGAGCACGCCGCATTTTTACCAAGTAGCCGATAGCCCAATGGCACGCAAGATGCTGCTAAAAAGTCTGTTGCAACAATCGGAAGTGTGCTTTGATACCGAAACAACCTCGCTCAATGCCTTGGAGGCGCAGTTGGTGGGCATCTCCTTCTCGTGGGATGCGCACAAGGGCTATTATGTGCCTATCCCTGAGGAACAAGCAGCAGCGCAGACAGTAGTGGACGAACTGCGTCCGTTCTTTGAGAACCCGAATATCAGCAAGGTAGGACAGAACCTCAAATACGACCTAAAAGTGCTGCAAAACTACCATATAGACGTGCAGGGGATGCTCTTCGATACGATGCTCGCCCATTACCTCATCAACCCCGATTCGCGCCACAATATGGATTTGCTTGCCGAGACCTATCTCAATTACACGCCGATAGCTATTGAAAGCCTGATAGGCAAAGGCAAGGCACAACGCTCAATGCGCACCGTGCCGATAGAGCAGCTAAAAGAATACGCCACCGAAGACGCCGATGTTACGTGGCAATTGGGCGTGCTCTTTAAGGCGAAGTTGCCCGAAGTAAATGCCGACAAGGTGTATTACCGCCTCGAGGCACCACTGATCAAAGTATTGGCAGCGATGGAGCGCGAGGGGATTCGCCTCGATGTGGACTATCTCAAAGAACTCTCCAAAGGATTAGACAGCGATATACTGGAATTAGAGGCGAGCATAGCCGAGCAGGCAGGCACACCCTTTAACCTCGGTTCGCCTAAGCAGTTGGGTGAGGTGCTTTTTGAGCGATTAAAGCTCGTGAGTAAGCCCAAGAAGACCAAAACAGGGCAATACGCAACCTCAGAGGAGGTGCTCTCGCCCTTAGCGGATAAGCACCCCATTGTAAAGAATATCTTGGAGTGGCGCGGCTTGCAGAAGCTCAAATCCACCTACGTAGATGCGCTGCCCGAGGAGGTGAGCCACACCACAGGGCGCGTGCACACCACCTATATGCAGACCGTAGCTGCCACAGGCCGACTCAGCAGCAACGAGCCTAACCTACAAAACATACCGATCCGTACCCCACGTGGGCAGCAGGTGCGCAAGGCTTTTGTAGCTCGCAACCCCGATTATGTGTTGCTCTCTGCCGACTACTCGCAGATAGAGCTACGCATCATTGCTGCATTGAGTGAGGAACACAATATGATTGAGGCTTTTCTGCGCAAGGAAGATATTCACCGCTCTACCGCTGCTAAAGTCTTTGGGGTGCCCCTTGAGGAGGTAACCCGCGAGCAGCGCAGCCACGCCAAAACAGTGAACTTCGGGATTATTTATGGTGCTTCTGCCTTTGGGCTGAGCAGTCAGACCGAGCTGAGCCGCACCGAGAGCAAGGAGCTGATTGACACCTACTACGCTACCTATCCGCACCTGCGTGAATATATTGATAAACAGATTGCTTTTGCCCGCGAACACGGCTATGTGGAGACGGTGCTCGGGCGCAGGCGTTACCTGCCCGACATACACTCGCACAACCAAGTGGTACGCGGAGGGGCAGAGCGCAATGCCGTAAATGCGCCCATACAAGGCTCTGCGGCGGACATCATCAAGATAGCGATGATACGCATCTACGAGCAGCTACAACGTGAGCACTTACAGACCAAGATGCTGCTACAAGTGCACGACGAACTCGTATTTGACGTGCCCCGCAGTGAAATAGAAATAGTAAAGCCCCTCATCAAAGAAGCGATGGAAAATGCCTACAACCTCGCTGTGCCGCTGGTAGTAGACATAGGGATAGGAGATAATTGGCTGGATGCGCATTAGGATAATGAATAATTTATAAAATTGAGAAAACAGATATGAAATCTCTATACGAAAAGTTTACCGCCTCCACAGGCGTATGCACCGATAGCCGTGCTATTACCGAAGGTTGCCTCTATTTTGCTCTAAAAGGGGAGTACTTCAATGGCAATCTATTTGCTGAAGAAGCCCTTGCTAAAGGGGCTGCCTATGCTATCATCGATGAGCCTGCTGTGAAGGCATCTGAGCAAATGCTCGTAGTCGATGACGTGCTCTCCACCTTACAGCAGCTGGCGAATTACCACCGCCGCACGCTCGGCACCTTAGTGATAGGCATTACAGGCAGCAACGGCAAAACCACTACTAAGGAGCTGATCGCTTCTGTGCTTGGTCAAGGTATGCAGGTAGTCTCCACACGTGGCAACCTCAATAACCATATTGGCGTACCACTAACATTGCTCTCCATAAAGCCTGAAACAGACATTGCGGTAGTGGAAATGGGTGCCAATCACCCTGGGGAGATAGCCTTCCTTTGCAATATTGCCGAACCTGACTATGGCTACATTACCAGCATCGGCAAGGCACACTTAGAGGGCTTTGGCTCTTTTGAAGGGGTTGTAAAGACCAAAGGCGAGCTTTTTGACTACTTAAAAGCCCACCATAAAACTATCTTCCTCAATGCAAAGGACACGCTGCAGGCTGGGCTTGTAGCAAGTTATGAGCACGTTTACACCTTTGGCGATACTCCTATGGCAAATGTGCACATTCAGTGCCTTGCCACCCAGCCAGTCACGGCTTTGCTCACCGATAGCAGCCAGAGCCTTACTGCTGAGCCTGCTACGCACGCCATCGACTTTCTCCCTGAGGATATCGAAGGCTTTACCGAACCCCATACTACCATCGCAGCACACCTGCGCGGCGATTACAACTTCACCAACGTGGCAGCAGCGATCGCCATCGGGCGCTATTTCAAGCTTTCTCCTGCGGCTATCAAGCGCGGAATAGAGCAGTACGTGCCTAACAACAACCGCAATCAATTCCTGAAATGCGGTAGCAATACCGTTGTGCTGGACGCCTACAACGCCAATCCCAGCAGTATGACAGCCGCTATTGGCAACGTAGTGGCAATGGAAGGCTTTGCTAAAAAAGCTCTTATATTAGGCGATATGTTCGAACTCGGCTCCTACGCAGCGGCTGAGCACCAGCGTATCGTCGATTTGATAAGTGAGCACTCTTGGGCAGGTGTATACCTTATAGGCGAACAGTTTAGCGCTACCGATACCTCCTACCCTAAATACAAGACCTTTGAAGCATTCGCAGCGAGCTTCCCTAAGGATGCTTTCGCAGATACCCTCATCCTCATCAAAGGCTCGCGCGGTATGGCATTGGAGCGCATCATAACAGAAGGGCTACTCAGTGAGTAGCCCTTCTGTTATTTCTCTATGTTTCTGCTTATCTTATTTCCTCATCTAACGCCTGCCTATTGCTTACTTGTTATTAGCCTTGATATAGTCCGTAATACGCTGCAATAGGTTCACATAGTCCAAGCCACGAACCCCGTGCGCTTGCATAGGGTAGACAAACATATCCACCGACTTCTTCGCCCTGAGCGAGGCTTGTACGAGGTTTATAAAGTGTTGCGGTACCACCGTATCATCTACACTACCGTGGATGAGCAACAGCTTACCTTCCAACTTATTGATATACTTCATCACACGGCTATTGGCATACCCTTCAAGGTTCTCCTGAGGCATATCCATATAGCGCTCGCCGTACATCGCCTCATAAAGACTCCAATCGGTTACAGCTCCACCCGCTACGGCTGCCTTAAACACCTCAGGGGCACGCGTGATAAGGCTCGACGCCATAAAGCCCCCAAAGCTCCAACCGTACACAGCAATCCTATTGCCATCTACGTAAGGCAACGACTTTAAGTAATCCACCCCCTTGAGCTGGTCTTTAATCTCAATATCTCCCAGATGGCGGTGTATCACACTCTCAAAGGCAAACCCACGATTCTCACTACCGCGGTTATCCACTGAGAACACAATATAATCTTCACTCTCTGCAAACACAGGCATCCACAGTTGCGCCCCTCCAAGCCAGCTATTGGTTACCTCCTGTGCGTGTGGACCACCGTAAACGTAGATGAGCACTGGGTACTTCTTGTTAGCTTCCAAATGCGATGGTTTATGGAGACGCCCGTAGAGCACTGTGCCATCGTCTGCCTTCAGGCTCACTAACTCTGTCGTGCCGATAGCCAAGCCTTCAAAAGGATTAGCCGCCTTATGCACTTCCTTCGCCACTCCATTATCCGTGCTGATCACCTGAGTGACCTCAGGTGTAGTAACGTTGGAATACACATCCAAAAGATACTTACCATCGCTACTCAGCGAAGCCTCGTGTGTGCCTGCCACCTTAGTGAGCTGCACCACCTTCTTCGGACTCTTGATGTTCACCTTGTAAACGTGCTTCTCACGCGCATCGGGGCTGGTGCCTACGATGAACACATTCTCACCCTTAGCGTCAAAGCCCGCCACCGATTGCACTACCCATTTGAAATTCGTCAGCTGCTTAATGAGCTTCCCATTGAGGTTGTAGTGGTACACGTTTGTAAAACCACTGCGTTCACTCAGCCACAGAAATTCATCGTTCTTATTGGGCAGAAACACCGCAGCCGATTCGGGTTCTACCCATTTGCTATTGCGTTCCTCAAAAAGCGTATTCACCTTCTTGCCCGTAGCCACTTCGTAGCGGTTCAATGCAAAATGCGACTGATCTCTATCCACCTCAGCCAAGAGAATATACTTCTCATCGGGGCTCCACGCCAGATTGGTAAGGTAGTGATCGTCTTTATTATCTACCTGCAAATAATGTACTTTCTTAGTAGCAAAATCGTAAATCCCAATAGAAGCCTTCTCATTAGGGCCACCTGCAAAAGCGTACTTAATCACCTTAGGTTGCGCAGGCACAGTGTCGTAATTCACAAAAGCATAATCCGCTATGCGGCTCTCGTCCTTCTGGTAGAAAGCCAGAAAATTACCCTTAGGCGAGAAGAACGTCCCCTTCGTAATGCCAAACTCCTTGCGGTGGATCGCCTGTCCAGCCACGATATTCTTATCCTTAAACGAAGTAACCGCAATCTGCTTCTCCTCAGGGCTTGCCAAATACAGATTGTTGCCCAGCGTATAAGCCACTACCTTGCGCAAAGGGTTGTATTCCAAATGGTCAGCATCCTTAGGGAAGTGGATCGCTGGCAACACCTTATCACCCATAAAGTCATAGCGGTAATACGTATCGCCATCCTTAAAGACGAGCTCCTCACCGCTGACGTACTTAATGGCAGGCGCCTGCCTTAGAAAAGGAAAATGCTGAGGCAGCACATCGCCTATCACACGCAATTGCTCGCCTTGCGCATTGCACACCACATACGAGTCCAATTTATTGTAAATAAAATGATCCGTACCCTCCACCCATTGAAGGTCTTGAAGACTTTCGGGCTCAAGAAAGCGAACCCCATTAGGGCTATTGGGGTCAGCAAAAGCCTGATAAGCAGCATCTGTAACCGTCAGCCGATGCGCCTGCCCTGCCGCCGAGAACCCTCCGAGCAGCGCCGCCGCTACCCATAAATATCTTTTCACTTGCCTCATAGAATAAATTCAAAATATCATTATAGCGGGCAAAAGTACAAAAAATAAATCACAGCAAGCCTTTTTATATCAAAAAAATACGTACTTTTGCGCCCGAATAAACAAATAGAAATATGTATTCAATTGTATATCAGGTGCATTCACTTTGCGCCTACGTAGTATTAGCAATGCTTACCGTGGCAGTTATCAATGCACTGATAGGCTTCTTCGCAAAAAAATCCTTTCTCGAAAAAGACCTGCGAATAAGCCTCTTCACACTCATAATGGCACATATCCAACTGCTCTTAGGCGTCATCTTATGGTTGGTAACCCCAAAGCTATTGGCATTTGAAGAGGGAATGCGTTCCGTGATGAAGGACCCCTTATTCCGCAAGCTATTGGTCGAGCACCCATTGACGATCCTCATCGCTGTAACCCTGATCACCATAGGGTGGAGCAAGCACAAGAAGGAACAGACCGCACAGCGCAAATTTGGCAAGATAGCGGTGTTTTACACCTTCGCTTGGGTACTCATCCTATCAATGATCCCTTGGCGAGAATGGCTCACTTGGATTTAAAACAAGTTTTTCATCTTATTAGATTTTAATAACGCTGAGAAGGCGCTCGATGTGAGCGCCTTCTCTTTTTATACCCACCCCACATCTCTTTCACTCCTACCCCACATTCCCCTCGAACCAACAACGAAGCAATAACGGACAGACAACGAAGAAATACTACACGCTCCAAGAAACAATCACTCGTCGAAACCCAGCAAGCAACGCCAACTACCAAATTTCTCAACAATAAGCACAAATTACCCCCCCATCAACAATTTAACAAAAACACCGAAATATTATCAAAAATATAGTATTTTCACTGTAAATATCACAATAATTCATTGTTTAGACTATTAATAAATATAAAAAATAATTGACTAAAAACTTGCTTTTGATAAAATACATCCCTAACTTTGCCCCGAAACTAAAACAGTACGTTATGAAAAGAATCCTCTTAGCATTCACTTTTCTCTGTGCCTTTAGCACTTTTGCACAGGAACTTACCCTCAGCGGAAAGGTGCTACAACAAGCCTCGCCCCTACCCTCAGTAGAGGTAGTGCTCTATTTACCAAATAGAACGCCGCTCAAAAGTGTGCTCACCGATGAGGCAGGGCAGTTCAGCCTATTGGCAGTGAAGGGCAACTACACTTTGGAAGTTAGGCAGTTGGGCGAGGTGCTTCTCACCAAAGTAATAGCACTAAATACCGATCTCAAACTCGGCAATTTAGAGGTAAACGCCACCCAAGTCCTGAGCGAAGTAATAGTGTCGGGCAAAAGAAAAGTACTCGAACAGAAGACTGACCGCCTCATCTTCAACGTAGAAAACTCCGTGATGGCAAGCAGTGGCAACGCCATTGATGCGCTGAAAGCTACCCCTTCGCTGCTGGTTACTAACGACAAAATCAGCGTGATAGGCAAGGCATCAATGCGCGTGCTTATCAACGACAGGCTCGTACAGATGAGCGGTGAGGAATTGCAGCAATACCTCGCTTCCCTCTCCGCAGGCGATATCAAGAGCATTGAGGTAATCACCACCCCACCTGCCAAATACGATGCCGAGGGCAAGGGCGGTTTGGTAAATATTGTACTCAAAAAGAAGGTGAGCGATTCGTGGAACAACAGCGTGCGACTGGGCTATACACAAGCGGTGTACCCTATTGCGAATGTGAGCAACACCTTTAATTTCAAGAAAAACAAATGGAATATCTCGGCAACAGCAAACGCCCAAAAAGGCTATAGCAACCTACTCACCCGCTCCGAATATTACTACCCCACCGAAACGTGGCTTGGCACTCAAGAAACCAAAACACATCAGGACTACCTCTCAGCACGCCTCGGCATCGACTACGACCTCACAGAGCGGGCAAGCATCGGCGGTATCTATTCGGGGTTCTTCAGCGAGAGAGACAACACTTCTTGGGGAAAGACAACCATTAGCAATGCAGGCTCCCCTCTTGGACAAATCGTGACTGAGGGGGCGAACAACCCCTACAAGCGTAACCACGCCGCCAATGTGCACTACATCCAGAGGCTCGACACTCTTGGGCGCAAACTGACCCTCGAAGGCGATTACTTTCATCTGAAAGATGGGGGTGACAACCGCTTTAGCTCCTTCCGCATAGGCAATAAGATCAACAACTTCCATACCCGCGACCTCACCGATCGCCAGATTGACAATTACAGTGTCAAAATAGATATGGAGCACCCCTTTAAATGGGCAAACCTCTCTTACGGAGCAAAATACTCGTACACCCGCACGCGCAACGACCTGAAAAACTACGACCTCCTACCCTCAACACCTGTGCTCAATACCCTGCAAAGCAACGCCTTCGACTATCGCGAGACGGTGCAGGCACTCTACCTCAGCGCACAGAAGCAGCTCGGTGAGCACTGGGAAGTGCAAGCAGGCTTGCGCTTAGAGCGTACCCTCTCCAAAGGCACACAGCTCACCACAAGCGAGGTACACGAGCGTGATATGACGGGGCTATTCCCTACCCTCTATTTTAGCTATACCCCTAATGATAACCACGCTTTCAACCTAAGCCTTGATAGGCGCATTGAGCGCCCGCAGTACTGGCAGCTCAACCCTTTCAGAATCTACGAAAGTGCCTATATGTACCGCGAAGGCAACCCCTTCTTAGATCCCGAGTATGAGAACTCAATAGAGTTCAAGCACAGCTACAAAGAGAAACTCATCACCGAAGTATATGGCTTATTAGATACCAACGGGGCTGACAACGTGGGGCATATTGACTTCAGTACCCAACAACAGTACTTAAAGCCTGCTAACTACGTTAATATGTGGCAATGTGGGCTTATTGAGACCTTAGTGCTACAACCTGCCCCTTGGTGGGAATCAACTAATGCGCTAACCATCTACACCAAAGGCGGCTACACCATCAACGGCTATACAGAGGAGACAATGGGCTGGGCGTTTACTCCCAACGGCTGGAATGTAGATTTCGAGAGTGAAAACACCCTAACGCTCAACCCGACAAAGACCCTGATGGCAGAAGTTAGTTTCCTCACAATAGCCCCTCATAACGAGCTTACCGCTCACGTAGGGTTTTATAGCTATGTGAATGCAGGGCTCAAGGCGTTGCTACTGGGCCGCAAGCTCATCCTAAGCCTCACAGCCAACGATATCTTTAATTTCAGTGCTGAGCCTAACTACACCACCATACACCTCAATGGTATGAAACAGCGTTTCCACTACGAAGGCGATATGCGCCAGTTCAAACTCAATTTACAGTACAACTTCGGCAATAAGAAAGTGCAAGTACAAAAACGCGGCTTTGGTAATGAAGAAGAACAAGGCAGAACATAAAAAAGTCTCTACTCACGATAGGTTTTATAAGGAAAATGATTATCTTTGCAGCCTCTAATATTCACAAACTACTAAACAATGAAGAAGACCGTATTTGTCCTATCACTACTCTTGTATATCAGTTGGGCTAATGCACAAAATATACTTGTCCCCACAGCAAAGGAAGACAATTTGTGCGGAAAAATAAAGCAATACATCTCCCAAAGCTATGAGGCTACAAAGGATGCGCAAGGGCGTATCGTCAAGGGTGATTATCTCGGAAGAAAACTACAGACCTACAACCCTTTGGGCGATAACACAGAGATGTCCTCTTACGGCAGTGATGGCTCTTTACTAAAACAATCACTTTTTATGCGCAATGAAAAAGGACAATTGCTTGAGATGTGTAGGTATGCTTATGATATTTTTCAGGCAGTAGGCTACTCTAAATACAATGAAAAGGGGCAACTCGTCCAAACGGATCATTATAGAGAGGGCAAAAAAGATGACTGGGTACGCCATACGTACAACAAGAATGGTAAAATCGCTGAGAGTACACAATACTTTCCTAATGACACATTTCGCGAGAGTGTAAGTTATAAGTACGATAAACACGAAAGACTCGTTGAGATCTGGAATATTACCCGAACACAAAATATAAAGGCTGTCTCTTATACTTACGACTCAAAAGGAAATAAAAGAGAGATGATAAGGTACCGAGGTGATAAAATAAGATCAAAAACCACCTTCAACAACAAAGGAGATATAAGCACATTTACTTCGTATAATGAAGACGGCTCAGAGGATGATTATCGCCGCTATGAATACCCATCGTACGATGCACACGGCAATTGGACAGAATGCATCTCCTACGACCGAAATGACATCCCTCAGCGTATCTATATCCGCTCCATCACTTACTACGATTGATATAAGGTCGTCCTAAAAACTATCTATTATTAAATTGAGTTGCTCTTGCAACCCCTCATAACTATCAATTGTTACCAGCTGTTTGCGATACTCCTTAAAGTTAGGCACTCCTTTGAAGTAGTTGGCATAGTGGCGACGCATCTCTAAGATGCCGTGCCGCTCTCCTTTCCACTCCACAGAGCCTTCTAAATGCAAGCGCACTGCCTCCACGCGGTCAGCAATAGTGGGCGGTGGCAATAGCTCACCTGTAGCAAAATAGTGCTTTATCTCTTTAAATATCCACGGATAGCCTATGGCAGCCCTACCTATCATTATCCCGTCTACGCCGTACTTATTGCGGTATTCCAACGCCTTCTCGGGGCTATCGATATCGCCATTGCCAAAGATAGGGATGTGAATGCGCGGGTTGTTCTTCACCCGTGCGATGTGGCTCCAATCCGAGTGCCCTTTGTACATCTGGCTGCGGGTGCGTGCGTGTATAGAGAGCGCAGCGATACCCACATCTTGCAACCGTTCGGCTACCTCATCAATGTTGATATGCGCCTCGTCCCACCCTAAGCGTGTCTTCACCGTTACGGGCAATGAGGTGCTCTTTACCACTGCTTCTGTCAGGCGCACCATAAGGTCGATGTCTTTCAGCACTCCAGCCCCTGCGCCCTTGCTCACCACCTTCTTCACAGGACAACCGAAGTTGATGTCTACCAAGTCAGGACTTACAGTCTCTACAATGCGCGCCGAGAGTGCCATAGCCTCCTCATCGCCGCCAAAGATCTGTATCCCCACAGGCCGCTCATAGTCGAAGATGTCGAGCTTCTGCCTACTCTTGATAGCATCGCGTATGAGCCCTTCTGAGGAGATAAACTCGCTGTAGAGAATATCCGCTCCGTGTAGTTTACACAAACGGCGAAAAGGCGGGTCGCTCACATCTTCCATTGGGGCGAGCAATAGCGGAAACTCACCCAATTCTATATCTTTTATCTTTACCATTCTCCAAATCTGTATGAGAAGCCAACCGCTACAAAGCCGTTAGCCTCATTGCTGTATATATTTCTGCCCCACACTGCATCTACTTGGCACTTGCGGGTGATGAGATACTGCACCCCAAAGTCCAGCCCGTGCGCTGGCTTGTCAGTACTTGTGTATTGCCCAAAATACTCCCCAAAGAACGCCACTCGCCACATAGGACTGTAATTCACCTCAAAGGTTGCTTTAAGAGCCTTAAAATAGTCCACAGAGCCAATGTTATAAGCCAAGCCAAACCCCACGGGTAAGTCATTAGCAAAGGCCAAACAAGCATCGAGCATATACTGCCTGTCTGCTCCTCCCATGCCCTCCTCATACTCCGCGTACCCCACTAAGGTTATTTCAGGTAGCCGGCCCTTACCCTTGAAGAGCCGCTTCTTTGCGCTGAGCGTCAGTTCCTCAAGCAGCGGACGCTCTCTGAGGTTAAAATCACCCTCTAAGCGCACCTCAGTACCACTGCCCAAACCATAGCGCAACATCAAGTCGTTCTCAGCACTCTCTTTGCCCAACTGCACCCCATTCTCTATCTGAAAACTCCCTTTGTGCATCACATACGTACCCTCACTCTGGTCAGGGCGATCGGTATTGATAGGGTTCGCACGCTTAGTAGTGAGTATTATAACACCATTTACTGCAGCATTACCATAAAGTGCTATAGCTGTACTCCCATTATATACATTAAGCCCAATAATATCCTCATTTTCTATATTCAACATTAGAAGGATCTCCTCAAAATTTTTACCTTTGTACTCTCCTTCACAAGTATCATACGGAACGCCATCAATGACAAGTAAAGGGGGACAAGGAAGCGACAGAGACGGGTTTGGAGGTGGTGGCAGTTCTACACTCCACCCCAAAGAAAAACTAAGTAGTACAATTATTAAAAATATTCTTTTCATTGAGAGATATTATTCTATTTTTTCATACAAAAAATTATTATACGGAAACCGCGTGATGTGTATCCCCTTTACCTTCTCATACACCACCTGCCGAAACTCCTCTAAATTCTCCTTGTTGAGGGCAGAAATAAAGAGCACATCCGCACCCATCTTCTGCATCCACGTCGCCCGCCAATCTTCCAATGTAAAGTGCCGAGAGGTGCGCTCCGTAGCCAAATCATCAGCGGCGATCACCTCGTGGCGGTACGCATCTATCTTGTTGAAAACCATAATCACAGGCTTATCCGCACAGCCAATCTCCCCCAGTATCTGATTCACCGAAGCGATATGCTCCTCAAAATTAGGGTGCGAAATATCCACCACGTGCAGCAGCAAATCCGCCTCACGCACCTCATCGAGCGTACTCTTAAACGACTCCACCAGCTGCGTAGGCAACTTGCGTATAAACCCCACCGTATCACTCAAAAGGAACGGCAAGTTCTCAATCACCACCTTGCGCACCGTCGTGTCTAATGTGGCAAAGAGCTTATTCTCAGCAAACACCTCACTCTTGCTAATGACATTCATCAGGGTTGATTTCCCAACATTGGTATACCCAATGAGTGCCACCCGCACCAATGCCCCACGATTGCTACGTTGCGTGGCCATTTGCTTATCGATAGCCGTAAGTTTCTTTTTCAGCAGCGCAATCCTATCGCGGACGATACGGCGGTCAGTCTCTATCTCCGTCTCTCCAGGCCCACGCATACCAATACCCCCACGCTGCCGCTCGAGGTGCGTCCACAAGCCCGTAAGGCGCGGCAATAGATACTCATACTGCGCCAATTCAACCTGTGTGCGGGCATAACTCGTCTGTGCCCGCTGTGCAAAGATGTCTAAGATAAGCCCCGTGCGGTCGAGAATCTTCACCTTAAGCTCACGTTCGATGTTCTTCTGTTGGGCAGGTGTCAGTTCATCGTCAAAGACCACCGTACCCACCTCATTTTCCACCACAAAAGCAGCCACTTCCTCCAGCTTTCCCGTACCGATGAACGTCTTGGGGTTAGGCACATCAAGCTTTTGGGTGAAGCGCGCCAGCACCTCACCCCCAGCCGTAAAAGTCAGAAACTCCAACTCGTCTAAGTATTCCTTTGATTTTTGCTCATCTTGGCTCTGGTTTACGATTCCCACCAGCACCACTTTCTCATAACTAAGGTCTGTTTTTTCAAGCATATTGCTGTTTTATCAGAAAATTTCGGCAAAGGTAGTACTTTTTTGAAGAATAAACAGTATTCCTCTTTCAATTCACTCTTTCTACGCCTGCAAAAGCGCGATGATTTCGCCCATACGTGCCTTAGTTTGCTGGTAACCGTAGGTGAAAGCGGCTTCTAACTCTTTGACGTCAAGCACCCCGATGTTGTCCAATTGATGTAGGAAGAGCAAATCGCACTTCTTGAACTTGCGGGCGTAGTGTCCATCGAGCATAATGTCATAAATGCGCTGTAAGTACTTGAGCGTGCTGCCTAAGTGTGCTTCCGTAACGGTCTTTAAGGGGTTGATAAAGCTTCCGATGACCACCTCGCACTGCCCTTTGAGGGCGTCGATGGGGAAATTGTCGAGCACGCCGCCGTCGCAGTAGAGCCCGTCGCCTATTTTCACGGGCGAGAAGTAGGGCGGCAGCGCTGCGGAAGCTACCAACGGGCGTATGAGCTCGCCTTTGCCAAAATACTGTACCTTGCCGCTGAGTAGGTTGGTGGTGGCGACCCATAAGGGGGTCTCAAGCTCCTCAAAGGTCTGCTGAGGGATATATTTTTTGAAGAGTTTGGGGTATTTGGCACTGTCGAGCAAACCTACTTTCTTAAAAGTGAAGTGCGAGAACTTGAAAAGCGGCGTTTGGGTGAAGAAATCGAACATTGCTTCGGCTTTGATGCCCGAGGCGTAGAGCCCACCGACCAATGCGCCGCCGCTGGTAGCAGCAATTACTGCTGGGGCGATGCCCTCTTCCTCTAAGGCTTTCAACAGTCCCGCGTGAGCTAACGCACGTATGCCCCCGCCCGAGAATACTAATCCTAATTGCTTCATATCAAAGGTTTATTTATTGTTAATTCACTTCAAAAGCTGGTAGGCGATCATCGCTGCGATGTAAGCAACCCCCGACATAAAGAGCATTTGCAGCAAAGCCCATTTCCAGCCGTTGGTTTCTTTCTTTACGATGGCTACCGTGCTGAGACATTGCATCGCAAAGGCGTAATAGAGCAGAAGGGAGATGCCTGTAGCAAGTGAAAAGACGGGCGTGCCGTCAGGGCGCACCTCCGAGCGCATTCGCTCAAGGATAGTTTGCCGCCCGCTGTCCTCCTCGGTGTCCAAATCGCCGCCTAAGCTGTATACAGTAGAGAGCGTACTGATAAAAGTCTCCCGAGCGGCAAAGGATGCGAGCACTCCGATGCTGATTTTCCAATCATAACCCAGCGGGCGGAACACAGGCTCGATACCTTTACCCAAATACCCGAGGAAGGAGTATTCCAATTGTTCACCTTCAATATAATGTGCCTTTTCATCCTCACTCCAGCCTTGCTGTTCAGCTAAGCTATCTGTTCGTGTCTCTATACTGTTATAACGCTCTCCCGCACCGTGCGACCCCAAGAACCACAGTATCACTGAGATTGCCAAGATATACTTACCCGCACCAAATACAAAGCCCTTAGTCTTCTCATACACTGTAATACCAACATTCTTAAGCATTGGCAACTTATAATCAGGCATCTCAGCGATGAAAAAACTCTGTAATTTAGGCATTTTGAGCACCGCATTGAGTAACATTGCCGAGAGCAGTGCCATCACAAAACCCAAAGCGTACATCGCAAAGAACACCCAAGCCTTATAGCTGACAAACAGGAAATCCCCATCAGGGATTACCAGCTCTATGATAATCAAATATACAGGCAAACGCGCCGAGCAGGTCATAAAGGGGGTAACGAGGATGGTGATTAGTCGCTCTTTCCAGTTCTCGATGTTGCGGGCGATCATAATCGCAGGGATTGCGCACGCCACACCCGAGATAAGCGGCACTACGCTCTTTCCATTGAGCCCAAAACGGCGCATTAGGTTATCCATAAGGAATACGACGCGACTCATATAGCCGCTTTCTTCCAAAAGGGAGATGAGAAAGAACAAAATGGCGATCTGCGGCACGAAGGAGACGATCCCAGTAATCCCCGCCAAGATACCTTTGCACAAAAGGTCAGTGAGTGCCCCCGCAGGCAGCACACTTTCCGCCCATTCAATGAGCTTAGCCATACCGTCCTCAATCCAACCCTTGGGCACTTCCGCCCAATCAAACACCGATTTGAAGATCAGCAGCAATAGCGCCGCGAAAATCACCTGCCCTAACACGGGGTGAATGAGCACCCTATCCAAACGGGCGCGCAGGGTGGTAGCTTTTGTTCTATCGACGGTGTAGCCCTGTTTCAAGGCGGCGTTAATACACTCATAGCGGAGGATGGTCTCGCGCTGTTTGATGCGACGCACCTCCGCTTCACTTGCAGTATTGGCTTCACCCAAGCGCGAGAGGTCGGCACAGCTATCGGTGGGCAAACTTTGGTAGTCGGCGAGCATCTTTTTGAGCGTGTCGATGCCTGTACCTTTGCGACTGCTCACCAGCACCACCTTTGTATGGAGTGCCTGCTCCAATGCTTCGACGTCAATGCTGATACCCTTGCGCTGCATCTGGTCGGCCATATTGATCACCAGCACGGTGGGCAAATGGAGGTCTTTTACTTGGGTGAAGAGCAACAGATTCTGCTTTAAGTTCTCCACTTCGCACACCACAGCCACCACATCGGGGTAATCTTCTCCCTGCGGATCGCTTAGCACGCTCACTGCCATCTGTTCGTCCATCGAATTGGGGTTAAGACTGTAAGTACCAGGCAAATCGATGATCTCAGCCTTGAGCTGCTGGGTTAAGTTGCAGGAACCAATCTTCTTTTCCACGGTAATGCCAGGGTAATTGCCCACCTTTTGGTTCAATCCGGTCAAAGCGTTGAAGATAGAGGTCTTTCCTACATTAGGATTGCCGATAAGTGCTATTTTGATATTGTTTTTCATCACTGATTGCTGCTTTCTTTTCAGGTATTGATTCCTAATTGCTGTTATCTAACTTCTCTACTTCAATCATCTGCGCCATATCTTTGCGAATGGAGAGATATGAATTGTTCATATTCATATAGATAGGGTCGCCAAAAGCCGCTTTTTGAAGAATTTGCACCTCACTACCTATAAAGCAGCCCAGCTCAATGAGCTTAAGCGGCACCCGCTGGGCATCGATAGCAGTGATAACGCCGCGTTCACCCTTGCTGAGGTCGGCAATAGTAAAGGGCTTAACATTTGTAGGCTCCATAAGACTTCTTTTTATTTAGAATGAATATCAGAGCGCAAAGGTACAACTAAAAGTGGAATACACAAGAAATAACCTTTGTAATTTACTTGAAAAAACGAAGCCCGAACGAACCCCCAACAAACCTACGTTAAATACGCAAGCGCAAAACCTGCAAGGATACTAATAAATTTCAGTAAATTAAAGCGATGTCCCTCAGCATTTTCAAACAAAATAACTGCTGAGATATGCAAGAAAATACCAATAACCACCGCTGAGAGCTCAGTGTGGTAATGTACCAATGAAGGCACAGTGCTGCTCAGGTAAGTGCCCAACGGGGTCATCAAAGCAAATAAAAGTAGAAACAGTGCCGTCTTCCAATGGCTAACACCTGCGTGCACAAAGAAGGTCGTAAGCACTATGGCTATGGGGAGCTTATGGACGAAGATGCCATATACCAAGCTCTCATTATGGCTGTGCGAGAGTGGGAAGCCTTCAAGGAGGGAGTGAATGCTCAGGCTGACGAAGAGTGCAAGGGGAAAGGCTGCTGTGGGGTGCGCCTCATTGTCGGGGTGCCCGTGTTCAGCCCCGTGGGAAAAGAACTCTAAAACGATCTGCAAGAGTACCCCCGCGGTAACGAACAGCCCGATGTAGTGCGTGTCGTGCCCCTCTCCTACCCCACTGCCTAATGCCTCATTGTGTGTATGGTAGACTTCGGGCAGGAGCACAAAGACGGTCAGCGCGAGCAAATAAGCCCCACTGAACGACAACAACAGTTTGATATAACGCTGTCGCTCAGGCTGAAAGAGTATCACAATGCCATAGCCTAACACTACGGCGAGAAAAGGAAGTAAATAATTCATCTTTTTAAATGAGTAGAGAGTAATGAGTAGAGAGTAATGAGTTCGGCGCGTTAGCAATTTACTCTCTACTCATTACTCATTGTTCTCTCTTTTTTAGGTTGTTTTTTGCTGTTTTTGTACTACTTACAAGTAATTTCATAATTTCTACTCCTTCGTTTGCTATGCTGTCAAATTCTTCTGTATTGATATAATTAGTTCTGAAAAGTAGTTCTAACCAATAGAGGGTTTCATTCATTTCTTTTTGTGCTATGGCTAACTTATGAATAAAATCTTCTTTGCTCTCTGAATACTCTGCCTCTCTAATCATTGCCCCTACGGCTGTACCACTTCGCAGTACTTGTTTGGATAGCACAAATTCTCGTTTACTTTCAGTCAAGTACTTATAGAGGTTTACTATTCGTATTGCAAAAAGAAAACTCTTCTCTTTTGTAATATTATTCTTCATTACTCTCTACTCTTTACTCATTAATCATTGTTTTGTAGGTTGCGTGGCGAGCGTGGATGATAGGGTCGAAGCTCTTCCAGAGTTGTTGAATAGGGATATTGTCCTCGAGTTCGGGAGTGATGACGCAGTGCGTAACGCCGTTCTTGGTAAATACGTCGTAATAATAGTCGAAGAGCAGGGCAGGAATGCCTTTGCTCTGGTATTCAGGGGCTACGCCTATGAGGTAGAATTCCACCGTGTCGTGCTTTTTCTTGGCGTTGAGTAGATGCCAAAAGCCAAAAGGGAAAAGACTGCCCTTGGCTTTTTGTAGTGCCTTAGAGAAGGACGGCAATACGATGGCAAAGCATATCAGTTTGCCCTCTTTATCCACTATAAAGCGTATGTACTCAGGGTTGATAAAGGGTACGTATTTCTTCTTAAAGTACTCGCGTTGTCGCTCGCTTACAGGCACATACGATGCAAGCCTTGAATAGGTGTCGTTGTAGAGGTCGAAGAGGGCATCTACGTGCTTGAGCACATCGTCCTTGGTGCGTGTATCGAGCAGACGCACGCCATAGCGCTTTTTGATGGCTTCGGCGGTTTTCTTAAAGATTGCAGGCTTAGCATTTTCTACCAAGAACGACATATCGATGTAGCCCTTCTCCTTGGTAAGCCCAAGTGCTTCTAAATGGGCTTTGTAGTAAGGATAGTTGTACCAAGTTGCCATCGCTCCTATATGGTCATAGCCATCGGTGAGCACGCCTACCTTGTCCATATTAGAGAAGCCCATAGGTCCCTCGATATAGGCGAGGTGGTGTTCACGGGCTTTTTCCTTTACCTTGTCGATCAGTGCGCGGGTAACCTCGAGGTCGTCTACCATATCCAACGAGCCGAAGCGCAGTTTCTTCACGCCTGCCTTGAGGTCGTACTGATTGATGATGGCAGCCACGCGCCCTACGGGTTTGCCGTCCTTATAGGCGAGGTAGAACCACGCTTGGGCATTGTCGAAGGCGGGGTTTTGGGTTTTGTCGAAGACGGCGCGCTCCTCACTGATGAGTGGTGGCACCCAATAGGGGTGGTTTTTGTAGAGTTGCATTGGGAATTTGACGAACCCAGTGAGTTCTTTCTCGGTAACGACTTCTTTAATCAAGATCATTCTTTTTTCTCTTTTTAGGTTTTTTAGCTCCTTTAATCTTTGTAGGCTCTACTTGTTCTTTTAGCTTTTTCTTTATAAAACTGTTGTGATTGTCGATGCGGTACGAGGCACCTATGAGCCCCATATAGCGCGAGGGGGTATCCTTCCAGCCGAAGCCCATTTCAGCGTTGAGTTGTATGGCGTTTTCTAAATCGCCGAGCAACATAGCCCCTCCCATACGAGTGATGGCATCCTTGTAGTAATAACTGCTTACGCCCTGCTGCTCTACGAAGATGCTAAAACGCCCATCGCGTAGGTTGTGGGTAACGGTAGCAATAAAGCTGTACTCGGGGTGCTTCTCCAAGAAGCGGTCGGCAATGCCGTTGAGCACGAACACTACGCGCGGTATGGGTTCTGCTTGCAATATCACAGCTGCTTTGGGCGAGAGCACGGGGATAGTCTCGTAGAAATAACGCTTGTTGGGCAGGAAGTTCAGCCCGAGGTAGCCCGCCACTGAGGGGGTGAGGTTCTTCCAGCGGAAAGAGTTGTTAGCACGCCAGCTGTATATACTCTTTTCTTCGTCTAAAAACTCAGGTTTAAAGATGAGGTACTTTGCCCCAACGGTATTATTGACGAACCCGAAGTGCGAACTGTTGCCTGCGGGTGCGGTAGTGTAGTCGTAAGCAAGGGTACCGTTGAGCATCATTTCAAACTGCTCACGCCAAAAGCCATAGCGCACGGCGTAGTTCACCCCTGTGAAGTCCATACGGGTGTCGGTGTACTTATGTTGGTTCTTTTCAAACCATACACCACCCTCAAATTGCAGCACACGCCCCCCCACAGCATAAGCACTCTGCGAGGTCCCTGGTAGGTTAGAGTTGATAATCTCAGTGTATTGCGCTTGCAAAGCCTCTGGTAATACACTGATTAGCAGTAATAAAAATAACTTTTTCATCTTTTGTACGAGTTTAGTAGCAAAGAAGCCTACAATACACTTCTTGCAATTTAAGGCGACAAAGGTAGTTCTATTTTATGTATTAAACAAATAAAAGAAGTTCTTTTTCTTATTTATCTTTACGCAAATCGGCAAGGAGCTTCTCCACTTCGCTATGGGAAATAGTTTTATTCTTGAAATAATCTACCACATATTGCTTCTCTGTCTCGGTAGCACCTAACTGCGTAAGGATATTCATCAGGTGCATTTTCATATGCCCTTTCTGAATACCAAGGGTGATAAGCGAGCTCACTGCGGAGAAGTTCTGCGCCAAACCTACACAAGCAACGATCTGCATTAAGGTCTCGGCATTGGGGTTTTCGAGTATCTGCAAAGCAGTCTTAGCCAAGGGGTGCAAGGTGGTCAGCCCACCGACAGTTCCTAAGGCTAAAGGGATTTCTATTTCAAAACTAAAAATACCATTCTCCACCAAAGCTCTTGTCAAACTTTGGTACTTACCCGAGCGTGCTGCGTAGGCGTGCGCACCTGCCTCTATGGCGCGAAAGTCGTTGCCTGTAGCTAAAATCACCGAGTCGATACCATTCATAATCCCTTTGTTATGAGTCGTCGCACGGTATACATCGGCATTGGCAACTGCCAGCGCTCGCACGAACTTCTGGGCAAACTCCTCGCCACTCATATCGCCTACTGTAAGCAGCTCCACAGGGCAACTTACACTCGCCTTTGCCAAACACTTAGGCACATAGTTAGAGAGGATTGACATCACGATCTCGTAGTTGCCATCAATATTTGGGTCGTGTGCTGCCTCTGCCCTAAAAGTATTCGAAAAACTCTCCAAGCAAGAGTTGATAAAGTTCGCCCCCATTGCATCCAAGGTCTCGAAAGTGGCGAAAAGCTGGTAATAATGTGGCAGTTCATCGGTCTTGTCGAGCAAGGTGATAGAGGTAATACCCCCACCGCGCTTTTCCATATTGGCAGTGATAGGCTTGCAATTGTCGAGCATCTTCGTCTTAATAGCACTGAGAAAGGCTTGCAGATGTTCCTTCTCACCATAGAAGAAGAAATGTACCTGCCCGCTTTTCTCAGTAGAGAGCACCTCTGCCTGAAAGCCTCCTTTACTCTGCCAAAACTTCGCCGCCCTACTGCAAGCCGCTACCACCGAACTCTCCTCAATAACCATCGGCACCGTATACACCTTGCCATTGATAGAAAAGTTAGGTGCTACCGCAAAGGGCAAGTAGTAATTTGCCACAGCGTTCTCGATAAACTCATCGTGGCGTTTTTGCAAAGCTGCATCGGCATTATTATAGCGGTTGAAATACGTCGCTGCGTATGTCTCCTCAGAGAAATACGTCCTACACAGCCATTGTATTTTCTCTTCTTTGGTGAGCTTTGAAAAGCCCTCTACACGTTTGTCAGTGTTCATATTTTTTCATTCTTTAATTCGTTATAGATTAAGCACTTTCTGATACACCCCCATAAGCGCATTATATACCGCCTCATCAGTAAAGCGCTGGGCATAGGCATAGCCCTCCTCTACCATCGTGTGGCGCAACTGTGGGTTCTCAGTGATATTAATAATAGCCCGTTTAATTTCCTCGGCGGCGTTATTGAGGTGAACGTATACCGAGTGGGCGCCCCCTGCCTCAGCAAAGCAACTGCCCTCGCTGGTAATCACTGGGGTACGTGAGAAGAGCGCCTCGATAATCGGAATGCCAAAACCCTCAAATAGAGAGGGGTAGCAAAACACTTCTGCCAATTGGTAGACCACCGCCAGTTCCTCCATCGAGATACCTTGCAAGTGATGCACACGCTCTTTGAGGTGATACACCTCGCAATACCCTTCGATCTGATGATAATAAGCCGTCTTCTGCCCCACCAGCACCAGATGAAGGTCAAGGTCTTTAATCGCTTTTACAATCTCTAAGGCATTCTTGCGCGGCTCAATAGCCCCCACACTCAGCACAAAGCGCTCGGGGAGGTTGTACTTCTGGCGTACACGCACCCTCTCTTCCTCAGTGTAAGATTGCTTAAAAGCCTTATGACAACCTTGGTAAACCACCGACACTTTATCAGACGAAACCCCCAGATATTTAACGATATCCTCCTTAGTCTGCTCACTGATAGCAATGATATGGTGCGATTTCAGCGCCGCATAAAGAAACTTGTAATAATGTATCTTCCTGTCGAAGAAAGTGTAAAGCTCAGGATAGCGCATAAAGATAAGGTCGTGAATAGTGACCACCGTACGCGTATGAGTGTAGATCCCCGCAGGGATTTCACCCGAAAGCCCGTGATAAATATCGAGCCCAAGCGGAGCGGCGAGCTTGCCAATGCCAAAACTGCGCCAAAGCCCCTTAAAACACTTCCCCAGAAAGGACTCAGGAGTAATGACAACAGTGTCTCCATCAAGGGTAAGGTCGCTACGAGTACGCTCCTTGGGGTTGAACAAATAGAGTTGCCCTACGCGGTGCTCTTGCAAGAGACGTATGAGGTCGCGACTGTAATTGCCCAACCCTCGGTTGTTATGGAATGCCCTTTTGGCATCAATGCCTATCTTCATCGCTATTGGTTATGAAGAGGCAAAAGTACACATTTATTTGAGAATAGCAAAACTTTGATGCGTTTGCGTAGTCAATAGCACGAAATCTATGTACCACCCTCAACGATTCCTCTGCCAAAGCACCACCGATCTCGCAAGGATCTCGAACACATTACGGACACACTACGGATACATTACGGACACATCACGAAGGAACGCCGAAGGAATCCCGAAGGAACGCCGAACAATAGTATTACCATAGTATTAAGTTAGTATTAGGTTAGTATTAGGTTTAGCAAAAAACCACCGAACAATCAACGAGTTACAAAGGTATCAAAAACACCCCTTTTACACACTTTGCACGGTCATAACTTTGTACTAAAACTTGTTTAAACTTTTTCCCCTTGTGTCATTCACGGCTCGCTTTCACGATCTGCGTTGGCCTTGGAGGCGTGGCTGAGTAAATCATAGGCACGAGCGTTGAAAATCTCTACTGTCTGAGCGACCGCAGGGAGCGAGTTTAGAGATTTTCAGCGAGAGCCGTTGATTTACTCGCCTAAGCATCCAGAGCCTTGATTTTTTGCTTCTTTTGTATCAAGACAAAAGAAGTTAAAAAGTTTAACTTTCTTAAAAGGGGTAAATAGGTTTTGTTAAAAGGCTAACAAAGGGTGTGCTGTTTGTTAAAAATACACATTTTTTAGGAAATTATTTTCTCAGTTCGGAAAATGTGCGTAACTTGCACCCCTGAAATTAAAAACACTATTCATTTACAATGGCAGAGAATAAGAAATCGTTTAAGGAAACGATCCGATCGATGAGCCCTACCTTTTGGCTCGCGAGTTTTTTAGAATTGATGGAGCGCTGGGCGTGGTACGGTATCTTCACCCTATTAGGGCTGTACTTAGTAGGTTCCACTGATGAAGGAGGCTTAGGCTTCGACCATATCCAGAAGGGAAATATAATGAGCAATGTAACCGCCATTTTGTACTTACTACCGCTCTTCTTCGGAGTAATTGCCGACCGCATAGGCTACAAACTCTCACTGGTGATTGCCTTCACAATAATGGTGGTAGGCTACTTCTTGATGGGCACCGTACACTCCTACTGGGCAATGTATATGGTCTTCCTGATGGTAGCCCTTGGCGCTGCCTTCTTTAAGCCTGTAGCCTCAGGACTAATAGCACGCTCCACCGACGAGACCACGGGCACGCTGGGCTTCGGCATCTTCTATATGATGGTAAACATTGGGGGCTTTGTGGGTCCTGCTATGTCGTCGTATTTGCGCACCCAGTTTGGCTGGAAGATCATCTTTATTCAAGCTACGGTGGTTATCGCCATCAACCTACTGACAGTGTTGTTCTTCTTTAAAGAGCCCGTAGTAGCCCACAAAGAAAAACAACCCATCCTCACTGAGATCAAGAACTCTGTAATGAATATCGTCGATGCACTCAAGGACAAGCGCCTTACCATCCTCCTTATACTGATGATGGCTTTCTGGACGATGTTCAACCAGCTTTTCTATACCCTGCCTAACTTCATTGAGGACTGGGTAAACTCATCAGCCTTGAGCAATTGGATCAACCAGCACCTGCCTTTCTTAGGGCAGCTACTTACCCAAGATGGACAAGTGAAGCCCGAGTGGTTCACTAACATCGACTCACTGATGATCATCCTCTTGCAGGTGATGGTATCGTACTTCGTCACTAAGATGAAGCACATACACGCGATGATCCGTGGGGCTATCATCGCCACTATTGGGGTGAGCCTGACGTTCTTCACTCATAATTGGGTGTTTACTGTGCTCGGTACGATGATTTTTGCTATTGGCGAAATGGCTTCAAGCCCTACCCTATCTTCATTTATTGCAATGATTACCCCAAAAGGGAAAGAAGCGCTCTACCAAGGGACGTATTTCTTACCTGTGGCGGCAGGCAACTTCTTTACGGGCTTTATCGCTGGGGACTTGTACCAAGCGTGGTCGGATAAGTTTACACTTTTGCAGAAATATATGGGTGCTAAGGGAATGAACATCCCTGAGGTGGTAAGCAGTGATGTGTATACTCAGCAGGCGTCGCAGGCATTGAGTATGAATACTGAGCAATTCCGCAGTACTTTCCAGATAGGGCAAGAGAACGTGGATTGGAGCGCTGTGGTGCAACAGGTGCGCCTCTATGCCGAGCAACACGCTATCGACATTAGTGCCTTGCCTTTGCCTTCAAAGAAAGTGTTCTTCAACGAGGCTGCCAACCAGTTGCAGATGCAGCCTTGGGAGCTAACACAACAGCTATGGGACACTTATCACCCCAATAAGCTATGGCTGGTGATCTGCGGGGTAGGCATCTTCGCAGTGGTGTCGTTATACCTTTACAATTTGCTGTTGGTACGCCCCTTAAGAAGTAAATCAAGCGGAGAAGAATAATTAAATTTGCTTTTTCATAGAAGTCCCCTATGTGCCATACAGAGCGCATAGGGGATTTTCGTTTACTTTATGAGCTTTGCCACTGTGCGGAACTGAGGGTGTTCTGAGGTGCGCAATAGGGCAAAGAGCGCTGACTCGGTGGTGGTGAGCTTTACACCCTCACTTTGTAGCATTGCAAGGGCTGTGGCTTTATTATCGGCGGTGCGCGAGGAAACGGCATCGGCTACGACATAAACCTCAAAGCCTGCCTCGAGCATATCGAGCGCCGTTTGGTAGATACATATATGGGTTTCTATCCCAATGAGGAGCACCTGCGGACGGTAATGAGTTTGCAGCCTCTCGACGAACTCAGGGTTGCCATAGGCGGAGAAGGTTTTCTTCGTTATCGCTCCGTTGTCTGTCCGAAGGGCAACAAGCGAGGGATGGGTAGCTCCGAGCTTGTCGGGGGTTTGCTCTACCCAAAGGATAGGAATGCCGAGTGCTTGGGCTCCTTGCACCATAATACGGCTATTGGCAAGCATCTCGTCGGACTTATAAACGATCTGGGAGAGCTTTCCTTGAATGTCTAATACGACTAACTGTGTTTGTTGGATTTGTAACATATTGATTTGATTTCTGTTTAAACTTTTAAACCTGTTGTTGATATATCCAATGTTAATCATCCTTTCCTATTTCTTTGTTCTTTTGTCTTGAAACAAAAGAACCAAAAATTCAAGGCTGTGGATGCTTAGGCGAGTAAATCAACGTCCCTCGCTGAAAATCTTTTAACTCGCTATCGCTCGAACAGAAAAGATTTTCCACGCTCGTGCCGCTGATTTACTCAGCCACGCCTCCAAGGCCAGCCCAGATCGTGAAAGCGATCCGTGAATAGCGCAAAGGGAAAAGTTTAAACAAGTTCTTACTTTATTGAAAGGGCAAAGATAGGATTTTTTATTGAAATTTTAGCAGTTCGCTACTTTTTTGTATCTTTGCACCCGCTATGGAGGATACAAAAAGAGACATACGCGCCTTGACCAAGGAGGAACTCAGGAGCTTCTTTGAGGCTAATGGAGATAAGGCTTTCAGGGGGAATCAGGTGTATGAGTGGCTTTGGAATAAGGGGTTGCATCGTTTTGAGGATATGACGAACCTTCCGAAGGCAACCCGCGAGATGCTTGAGGCGCATTTTGCCATTAACCACATCAAGGTGGATGTGATGCAGCGCAGCGATGATGGTACTATCAAGAATGCCGTGCGGCTACACGATGGGTTGCTGGTGGAATCGGTGCTCATCCCGACGGAGAACAGAACTACTGCCTGTGTGTCAAGCCAAGTGGGGTGTAGCTTGAATTGTTCGTTTTGTGCTACAGCGCGTTTGAAACGTATGCGCAATTTGCTTCCTGATGAGATTTTCGACCAAGTGAAAGTGATTGATGACCAGAGCAAAATGTTTTTCGGTCGGCCTTTATCAAACATTGTGTTTATGGGAATGGGTGAACCGCTGATGAACTACAACAATGTGCTTAAAGCTATTGATAAAATCACCTCGGAGGAGGGTTTGGGGATGTCAGCCAAGCGCATCACAGTGTCGACTTCGGGAGTGCCGAAACTCATTAAGAAAATGGCGGATGATGGCGTGAAGTTTAAGTTGGCAGTCTCTCTCCACTCAGCGATCGATGAGGTGCGTACCAGCATTATGCCTTTCAACACGCAGTTTCCGCTTTCTGAACTTCGAGAAGCCCTTTCCCACTGGTACCAGAAGACAAAAAACAGGATTACTTACGAATACGTGGTGTGGAAAGGCATCAATGACCAGAAGAAAGACGTCGACGCACTGATAAAATTCTGCAAGTTTGCCCCTTCAAAGGTGAACCTAATAGAATACAACCCTATTGACGATGGCAACTTCCAGCAAGCCGCTGCCGAAAGCCTCACAATGTATCAAACAATGCTTGAAGACGCAGGGATTACCGTTACGGTGCGCCGCTCACGAGGGAAAGACATTGATGCCGCTTGTGGGCAATTGGCAAACAAGGCTGCCAAAGAATAGATAGGCGCAATATTAGAAAAATCTTGTAAAAATTCGTGTAGAATAACCGTGTGTAAAATAAAAAACGTATCTTTGCACGGTGAAAAGAATTTTAATTTATTTAACAATGAAAAGATTTATTTTTTTATCCGTAATGATGTTTGCTTTCCTTTCTTCGTGTGGAAGTAAAGACGATGACAAAATGCCTAATGATGCTACTATCGAAAAAATGCTTGTAGGCAGATGGAAAATGATTGCCATTGGCTTGAACGGCAATAATAAAGAAGTAGAACGTATCCCCTATGCATCACCACCTTATGAGTGTCAGCATTTACTCATAAATGTTCAAAAGTCAGGGCAAGTATTTCTTTACAGAGAATGTCCAACCGATTATAAGAAGGCTTCCCCTTCACTAACAACAGATTTTACATATCGTGTGTCAGGAAGAACAATTCTCACAGAATATCCTGGACATCCTGGGGAAGGAGAGAAACTAAAAATAGATAGCATCACAGACGACGCCTTTGAGCTTGCACCAAGAGATAAACACGTATCTGAAACGCGATTCAAAGCAAGCGTTGTTAAATATATTCTACGCTACGAACGCATTGAATAACTTATGAATGTTAAAATCCACTCAAACGATAATGTATTTAAATGCAATATTATGTGCTTTTAACAATGGTAATGTAGTATATAAGAATATTTTAGGACAATGAATTACGATCATAAAAAGATAGAAGCCTTCTGGCAAGCCTATTGGGCGGAGCACCAGACTTTCAAGGCAAACAACGCTACCGACAAGCCGAAATACTATGTGCTGGATATGTTCCCTTATCCATCGGGGGCTGGGCTGCACGTCGGGCACCCACTCGGCTATATTGCCAGTGATATCGTAGCGAGATACAAGCGCCATAAGGGTTTCAACGTATTACACCCACAAGGCTACGACAGCTTTGGGCTTCCTGCCGAACAATATGCCATTGCCACTGGGCAACACCCTGCCATCACCACGGCGCAGAACATTGCCCGCTATAGAGAGCAGCTCGACAAGATGGGCTTCTCATTTGATTGGAGCAGAGAGGTTAAAACCTCCGACCCTAATTACTACAAGAACACACAATGGATCTTCGCTCAGCTGTTCGAGGCTTGGTACGACAAAAACGCCGATAAAGCCCAGCCGATAAGCGCCCTCATCGACATTTTCACCTCCCAAGGCAACGGAAAGGTCAATGCCGCTTGCGACGACGACACACCTACCTTTAGTGCCGAAGAGTGGAACGCTTTTCCGCCTGAACGCCAGCAGGAAATCCTTTTGAAATACCGACTTACCTACCTCGCCGAGACGGAAGTAAACTGGTGTCCTGCGCTGGGCACCGTCCTTGCGAATGACGAGGTGATTAACGGTCGCTCAGAGCGTGGCGGCCACCCTGTGATCCGTAAGAAAATGACACAATGGAGTATGCGCATTACGGCGTACGCTGAGCGCCTACTCACTGGCTTACAATCCATCGATTGGAGCGAATCCATCAAGGAAAGCCAGCGCAATTGGATAGGTAAATCCGTCGGCGCCAGTATTACTTTTCACCTTCAAAATAGTAATGAAAATGACCCTGTAATCGAGGTCTTCACCACGCGCCCCGACACTATTTACGGCGTAACTTACCTCACCCTTGCGCCTGAACATCCACTGGTGGAGCAAATCACTTCGACAGCCCAGCAGCAAGCCGTTTTGCAATACAAAGAGGAGGCTTCCAAGCGGTCGGAACGCGATCGTATGGCGGATACTAAAACCATCTCGGGGGTGTTTACGGGTGCCTACGCCCTACACCCGCTTACCCACCAGCCGATACCCATTTGGGTGGGCGACTACGTGCTTTCCAATTATGGGACGGGCGCTGTGATGGCAGTACCCGCAGGCGACGACCGTGATTTCGCCTTTGCACAATTTTTTAAAGGAAAAACAGGGATGCCAGCTATCAAAAACATCTTTGATAAAGACATTTCTGAGGGGGCGTACACCGAAAAAGGCGGCTTCAAGTTGCAAAACTCCGACGTGTTGAACGGTTTGGACTACAAAGAAGCCTTCACCAAAGCCATAGAAACCTTAATCGCTGCGAAATCAGGTGCCCGCAAGGTGAATTATCGCTTGAGAGATGCTGTTTTTTCTCGACAACGCTATTGGGGAGAACCTTTCCCCGTGTATTACGTCAATAATTTGCCACAACTGATCGACGAAAAATATTACCCCATCCTCCTGCCAGAGGTAGAGAAATATTTACCAACGGAAACGGGCGAACCACCGTTGGGGAACGCTTCTGTGTGGGCGTGGGACACTGAAAGCGGCGCGGTAGTCGAAAATGCAAAAGTGAACAACACTACCGTCTTCCCGATGGAGCTCAATACGATGCCTGGGTGGGCTGGCTCCTCGTGGTACTGGCTTTCGTATATGCGCGATGCCGCCCACCGCGAAGGTTTCCCCGAAAGTGCCGAAGTGAATTACTGGCGCGACGTAGATTTATACGTCGGGGGTAGTGAGCACGCCACTGGGCACTTGCTGTACAGCCGTTTTTGGAATAAATTCCTCAAAGACATCGGTAGGGTAAGCGTTGAGGAACCCTTTACAAAGCTCATCAACCAAGGGATGATCTTAGGAATGAGCGCCTTTGCTTATCGTCTGGAAGGAACCAACACCTTCGTGAGCAAAAACCGCATCAATGGCAGAAAAGTACAACCTTTGCACGTCGATATTTCCCTACTGAAGGATGTTACCGACGAGTTGGATATTGATAAATTCAAAAGCTGGCGTGCCGACTATGCTAACGCCGAATTCGAGTTGGAAGACGGCAGGTACCTCTGTGGACGCGAAGTAGAAAAGATGTCCAAATCGAAGTACAACGTTGTCAATCCTGACGATATCTGTATGCAGTATGGTGCCGATACATTGCGCCTGTACGAGATGTTCCTCGGACCGATAGATCAAGCTAAACCTTGGAATACGGCTGGCATCTCAGGGGTATACAACTTTTTGCGCAAACTATGGCGCCTCTACGCAGGGGAAAACGGACTTCAAGTGAATGATGAGACACCTACCGAAGGAATGCTAAAATCACTTCACAAGACTATTAAAAAGGTGAATGAAGATATAGAGTCGTTTTCGTTTAACACCTCTATAAGCCAATTTATGATATGCGTCAATGAGCTCAGCGCCCAAAAGTGTCGCAGTAGGGCAGTGTTGGAGCCACTGGTAGTGCTACTATCGCCCTTTGCGCCGCATATCGCTGAAGAACTGTGGCACCTACTGGGGCACAACCAGAGTGTGGAATACACTCCTTACCCCCTTCACGAGGATAAGTACTTGGTGGAGAGCACTAAGGAGTACCCCGTGTCCTTCAATGGGAAAGTGCGCTTCAAAAGAGATTTCCCAGCCGATATGGCGCCTTCTGAAATTGAAAAAGCCATCCTTGCCGATGCGCAAACCGTTGCACAGCTCGCTGGCGCCTCACCAAAGAAAGTTATTGTTGTTCCTAACAAAATTATAAATATTGTTATGTAAATTGTATTGATTGTTAATTAAGTTTATTGTTAATACTGCATCGCTGAGATAGTGATGCAGTATTTTTTTTGTCCTATTCCGATAGCTTTCTTTATAAATCAATAATATACCTATTTTTATAAAAGAAAAGCAAAATACAACTTTATTTTACAAAAATCGTCTATAAAACGATAAAAATAAACACTAATTATACCTACAACACACTCCATTTTTATAAATTATAACCTTATTATTTCTTAAAAAACATTTTTAGGGATGATATAAAATTTTATTTCCTTCAACCATTGCGTAGTTTAATAAGATAAAAAATAAAAATGACTACAAACTGCAACATTTTATAAGAATAAAACACAAAAAAGTAATACGACTGCTACATTGTTGCTTTTTGTGTTTTTATTTTTGATAACGTTTCATATAGGTTTATAAAAATGTGTCATCGGGTGATGCACCTATTAAAGGAGAAATATTTTATATATTAAGCATAAAAACTACGGATAAAAGATATAAAATAACAAAAATTTTTTACTTATAAATCATTGTAAATCATTGTATTATTGAAATTGTTAATAACTTTGTTGATAACTTTACAAAACTTTTTGCCGAAAAAATTTGCACGTTTCAAAAAGTCACCATATCTTTGCCGCGTAAAACAAAAGTTACTTATAAAAAGGTTATGGCAACACTAAAATTATTAGAACGTGCGAAAGTAACAGAAGTAGATGATACTTCCGACCGATTGATCACCTTATATAAGAGTGAATCAGGATTGAGTAAAGATGCCTTCCTGACTTCTTTATTTGCTGAGATCCAAAAACTCTCTGACCAAATCACCGAAGCCATTAAGCGCGACACAGGTGTCTCGGAATTGCTAAAGGCAGATAGAGTGCGCAACAAATCGCTAAGCAACCTCAACCGCGCCCTTTTAGGCTATAGCGCTATGCCTATACCTACCCTAAAAGAGCCTGCCGAAAAGCTACACAAGCTCTATAATAAGTACTGTGTAAAGATATTAAGAAAAAATTACGCCGACAAATCGTCGATGATTGAATCTTTGTTGCAGGCTTTTGCTGGAGAGGAGCCAGTAGCCCTCACTGCAAACCTCACTGGGGTTAAAGAGTGCGTAGACGACTTGAAGGATAGTCAAACAAAGTTCCACACAATGCGCGTAACCTACGAGAAAGCCGTAGCCAAGCAGGCACAGACGGAGAATGCAACTGCACTGAAAAAAACGCTTTTAGATCGCATTAATGTAAAGTTAGTGCCTTATGCAAATACTATGAAGATGGTAGATGAGAAAAAGTACAAACACTTTTACGACACCATTGTGCAGATCATCACTGACACGAATGCAGCGATCAAACTAAGGAGTGGAAAGAAAGTGAGAAAGAAAAAGAATTAGTTATGAAAAATCGAAAGGCGCATTATTCTTTCATTTGGTAAGTTATTTTATAGTAAAGCTTTTTTTTACAGTTTTTTAATGCACCTTTTGATTTTAAAAATGATTTGATTACAAATTAATAATTACTACTCAAATTCATTAAGACTGTTGGAAAAAACTAAAGTTATTGATACATTGAAAGGTGTAGGCTTAAGCTCATTTTAAAACTTTTAAAAAACTTATTATTATTAATTACTAATCTACACCTTTCTTTTAAAAAAAGATAGAAGTAAAAGTTACTTCATAAGTTCATTGAAAAGATAGTAAAGAAATATATTGCAGTATTGTTTCTTTTGAGAAATTAGTCAGTATATTAGCGGAAATAGTTGTAAAAGTGCGTGATTAGATTTTTTATGATTTGCTTTCCATAGTAATATAAACATTGTACGGAAGGCGCAGCGTTGGGGTTTGAAATTGCTTATTGTCATAATAGTTTTTTCTAGCTGCGCCTTCTTTTTTTAAAAATCGAGATTTTGCTTCTTTGCCATAGGAGTTTTTTAAAAAAATGGAATAAATATTTTTCGTTGTTCGCTATATATATTGACGATATGAGGTGTGGAGGGTACCCTCCCTCTACATCTCTTTTTTTGAGATACTTTATTTTTTTTAATCATAGTAATTTGGCAAGACCATATATGTACAAAAATTATATGATTGAGCTATCCGAATAGGGTGCGTGTGCAGTTCCATTTTACTTGCATCCTATTCTTTTTTATGTTAATACTTCATTTCACATTAAATTTCATCAACGACCTTGTCCTGTCATAAGGTCGTTTTCTTTTTTACTGAAAAAAATACTTGTCTATTCCAAAATTATTTTATAACTTTGCAGCGTATTTCACCCATAAGATGAACAGCGGTATTCACATAGCACGAAAAAGAAAAAAACACTACAAACTCAGGTACTTAGTTTGGGTAGTGGGCGTGTTGCTCTTCCTGGCGATTACCTATGTGGTGTACTACTTTTTAATGCAGCAAACCACTAACCAAGAGTATGAGCCCGTGCAGCCTATTCATTTTTCGCACAAAGTGCACGCTGACGACAATAAGATCGATTGCCAGTTCTGCCATTCGGGGGTGAGAAGCAGTGGTATAGCCGATATTCCACCACTAAGCGTTTGTATGACGTGCCACACGGAGATTAATGAATACTTCGGAGATGGCAGCAAAAAAGCTAATAGGAATAAGCCTCTCTACGACAACGAAATCAAAAAACTGTATAAGTATGTGGGTTTCAACGGGCAAACATTCCAGTATACGGGGCAGAAAAAGCCTATCCAATGGGTAAGGGTTAATAATTTGCCCGACCACGTGCATTTTAACCATTCGCAGCACGTAGTTTTGGGCAAACTCGATTGTCAAGTCTGTCACGGGGAAGTTTCTAAAATGGAAACTGTTCGACAGGCAGCACCGCTCACAATGGGTTGGTGCATCGAGTGTCACCGCACGATGGAAGTGCAAAATCTTAACGGAAAATACTATCAAAATTACAAAGAGGAGCACGCGCGGCTAGCAAAAAAGCTCGGTGTGAAGCGGTTGACCGTCGCACAGCTGGGTGGTACCGAATGTAGCAAATGTCACTATTAATCCGCAATATTTTTCAAAATAATGGCAGAGGAAAAGCAGTATTGGAAAAATATAGAGGAACTCAGCCCAGAATATCAACTCTCTGACGATCAACTTAAAGAGTTTGCTGAGGAGATACCGATAGAGGAATTTATCGGCGAGACTTCTATGCTTAAAAATACCCATTCCTCACGCCGAGATTTCTTAAAATTCGTTGGGTTTAGCACTATGGCAGCCGCAATGGCTTCGTGCGAGGGACCAGTACGGAAAAGTATTCCTTATTTAGTGGCACCCGAGCAGCTGCGGGCAGGTATTCCCAATTATTATGCTACTTCTATCAACGATGGCTATGATTTTGCTTCTATTTTAGTAAAAACGCGAGAAGGGCAACCTATTTTTATCGAAAGAAATAAAGAAGCAGGTACTTTTAGCTGTACTAATGCGCGCATTATTGCTTCAGTGCTGGGTTTGTATGATAATTCGCGGGTAAAAAAGCCTACCAACGCCAAAAAAGAGACTGTATCGTGGGATTTTCTTTCACAAGAAGCACAAAAAGCCATCTCAAAAGCTATTTCCGAGCACAAGGAGATTGTACTCCTCACGCAAACCCTAGCCAGTCCTTCTACATATGCGCTCATCGAAGATATTCAGCGCAAAGTGCCTCTCTTCTCCGTCGTGGAATACGATGCGATTTCGTACGAGCCTACCCTCGCAGCTTACGAACGCTTGTACGGACAGAGAGCGCTTCCCGACTACGATTTCTCAAAAAGTGATTTAATAATTTCCTTTGCTGCGGACTTTTTAGGTGATTGGAATGGCAAATCCTACGAGGATACGTATGCGAAAGGCAGAGTGCCAAGCGAAAAGGGGATGTCGCGCCACATTCAATTGGAAAGTAATCTCTCACTTTCGGGCGCTAATGCGGATTGGCGCATAATGCTCACGCCTTACGAGTGCGCACAGGTGATGAAAGCCTTTTACAACGCACTTTTTGGCAATCCACAGGAAGAGGCACTCGAAGGGCGATTGCAAAAGATCGTTCAACAGCTATGTGAGGAAGTAAAGCAAGCCAAAAACCCTTTGATTGTCAGTGATTTTGACGATCGCGATTTGCAACAGGCAGCAATGGAGCTCAACGAGCATTTGCATTGTGAAGCCTACCTCTCTCACGAGCCGTTGCTCATTCGCAAGGGAGATTACGGAAAAATAGCGCACTTGCTCGATCAACTCGAAAATAAAAAAGTAGGAGTGCTGTTGATACACAATTTAAATCCTGTATATACGCTTTCCTTCGGTAATGGATTTAAAAAATACCTCAAAAATGTGGATTTCATCGTCGATTTTACCCAACATTTGGATGAAACAGCCATTTGCAGCTCGTATGTAGCGCCTTTGCATCATTATTTAGAGCAATGGGGCGATGTGTGCTTCAAAAAATCGCATTACACGCTGCAACAACCCGTAATTCGTCCACTTTTTGACACAAAACAGCTTCAAGATGCATTAATGGAGTGGTTTGGATTTGAAAAAACCTATTATGACTACTTAAAAAGCCATTGGAAGAGGCACATTCTCAAAGGAAGCTCGTGGGAAAAGGCGCTTCAAGACGGGTATTTCATCGTCCAAGGAGAAGAAAACCATAAAAAACCTGCACTTTTGGTTCCTTTGGGCAAGGCGTGCCAATACACGTTTATACAAAGGCCCACCGACGGATTTCAACTCATTTTGTATCCTACAATTGCCCTTGGCGACGGTAGGCAGGCGAATAATCCGTGGTTACAAGAGCTGCCCGACCCCATTACGCGCGCTACTTGGGATAACTACGCCACACTATCCGTAATAGATGCAAAGTTGCTCGGTATTCGCAATTGGCACACCTCGGACGGCGCCTTGAATGGGCACAAAATTACGCTCATCGCAGGCGAAAAGAAGATTATGTTGCCCGCACTCATCCAACCAGGGCAGGCAGGCGGAACTATCGGTTTGTCATTGGGCTACGGACAAAAAGAGGGCTTGAAGAAGGAAATGCAAGTGGGCGTAAATGCGTATGTGCTGTACAGTGAGTTTGCCAAAGTGCAAAACATCCGCGTGGAAAAGGCGGAGGGCGAACATGAATTTGCTTGCATTCAGCTACATAACACTTTGATGGGGCGCGGTTCGATTATCAAGGAGACGACTCTCGAAGATTTTTTACATAGCGATCCACCAAAGGAAAAAGAGGCGGTTTCTCTTTGGGAAAGTGAGGCACCTACCGCAGGACATTTGTTTAAACTTTCGATTGATCTCAACGCTTGCACAGGATGCGGGGCTTGCGTTATCGCCTGTCACGCTGAGAATAATGTGCCCGTAGTAGGCAAGGAGGAAGTGCGACGTTCGCGCGATATGCATTGGTTGCGCATCGATAGGTATTACTCCTCGACCGATAGCTTTATCAATGATGCAAAACTGCTCGACCAAGCAGAGGGATTGGAAACTATCGGCGTACTGCATCGCTTAGAGCAGGCGTCAGGCAATCCACAGGTGAATTTTCAGCCCGTAATGTGTCAGCACTGTAATAATGCCCCGTGTGAGACTGTCTGCCCCGTTGCAGCCACTTCTCACGGAGCGCAAGGGCAAAACCAAATGGTGTATAACCGTTGTGTAGGCACACGCTACTGCGCTAACAACTGTCCGTACAAAGTGCGGCGCTTCAACTGGTTTGAGTACAGTGAGAACGACGCTTTTGACTTCTATATGAACGATGATATCGGGCGGATGGTGCTTAACCCAGATGTAACAGTGCGTTCGCGTGGGGTGATGGAGAAATGTTCGTTCTGCATTCAGCAAACCCAAGCGATTATTCTCAAAGCGAAAAAGGAAAACCGCCCTGTGGCTGAGGGGGAATTCAAAAATGCGTGTGCTTGCGCCGCTGCTTGCAATAGTGAGGCGATGATGTTTGATGATATTAATGATCCTTCCAGCGGATTGCGAGAAAAAATAGAAAATAAGCGTTCCTATGCCTTATTGGAGGAGATAGGCACGCGTCCGAATGTGTTCTATCAGGCGAAAGTGAGAAATGTGCGAAAAAGTGATAACCTACCTTTAGATGAATAATTATGAGCCAAAACAACCCTCCACATACCGAAGATATCCTATTGCAAGGGGCTAAAAGCTACCTCAGTGTAAGCGATGACATTAGTGCGATCGTCGAGGCGAAAACAAGTCGCACTTGGTGGCTTTGTATGGGTGCGGCATTGGCTTTCCTCGCGTGGGGCGGCTACTGTATGTATCTCACACTGACAGAAGGCATAGGGGTTTGGGGCTTGAATAAGACAGTCGGCTGGGCTTGGGATATTACGAACTTTGTGTGGTGGGTAGGTATAGGCCACGCTGGAACGTTGATTTCTGCGGTACTTTTACTTTTCCGACAAAAGTGGCGGTTAGCCATCAATCGAAGTGCAGAGGCGATGACCATCTTTGCGGTGCTGCAAGCGAGCATTTTTCCTATTATACATATGGGACGACCGTGGAAAGTGTTTTGGAACATTCCTTATCCTAACACAATGGGATCGCTGTGGGTGAATTTTAACTCTCCCCTATTGTGGGATGTGCTTGCTATCAGTACCTATCTATCTGTCTCCTTAGTTTTTTGGTGGATTGGGCTTCTGCCTGACTTTGCAATGCTAAGGGATAAGGTAAAGTCGAAATACAAACAGAAGCTCTATGCGCTAATGAGCTTTGGTTGGGTGGGAACAGCTAAGAACTGGCAGCGGTTCGAGGAAGTGTCGCTCACACTAGCTGGTTTAGCTACGGCGTTAGTAGTATCGGTGCATACAATTGTCTCGTTTGACTTTGCGACGTCCGTAGTGCCAGGTTGGCACACCACTATTTTCCCTCCGTACTTTGTTGCTGGGGCAATTTTCTCAGGATTTGCAATGGTGAACGTACTTTTGATTCTCACACGCAAAGCCTGCCGATTGGAGAGCTACATTACGCCTTATCATTTCGATAAAATGAACTTGGTAATGCTCGTGACCAGTTGCATTATTGGCGTCGCCTACTTAAGCGAGCTCTTTATGGCTTGGTATTCGGGCAACCCAGCAGAGCAATATGCTTTTTTAAATCGCATTGCGGGTCCTTATGCGTGGGGCTATTGGATAATGATCAGCTGTAACGTTATCCTTCCGCAGGTGTTGTGGAGTAAAAAAATAAGATACAATCTATGGGCGACGTTCATTATAAGTATTTTTATCAACGTAGGAATGTGGTTTGAACGCTTCGTAATAATCGTAACATCGCTGCATCGTGACAATTTACCCTCGTCGTGGACGATGTTTTCGCCTACTTATGTCGATATAGGTATTTTCTTAGGAACCATTGGCTTTTTCTTTGCATTGTTCCTGCTCTATGCCAGAACGTTTCCGCTTATCGCACAAGCAGAACTTAAAACTGTGTTGAAAACTTCGGCTGAAAGTTTCGCAGTAGCCGACTCTCAAAATAGCACAACCGATGAACACTAAAACGATACATATAGTTTACACCGACGACGCCTTTCTTCTCAAAGGGGTTGAAAAAGCGCGCGCACAAGGGTTTATCATTGGCGAGGTATACAGCCCTTTCCCTGTGCACGGGCTCGACCAAGCCTTGGGGCTCAAAAAGTCACGTCTGAGTATTGCTGCCTTTGTGTATGGAAGCCTTGGTTTGCTCGTAGCGGCGTGGCTTACTTATTATACGATGATTGTCGATTGGCCACAGAACTTCGGTGGCAAGCCGAATGCTACTTTTTGGCTGAACTCACCTTCCTTTGTGCCTACACTCTTTGAGTTTACTATTTTTTTCGCCGCCCATCTGTTGGTACTCACTTTTCTATGGAGAAGTAAGCTCTTCCCCTTCAAAAAGGCAGACAATCCCAACCCGAGAACCACTTCCGACCAGTTTTTACTGGAAATTGAAGTCCCCACAACGGCACTCATACAAGTAGAAAGCCTCTTTGCGGAAACTCATCCGCTTCACATTGCCATCATAGAAGAAAATACCGATGAATAAACGTTTTCACATAGTGATTTACGGAGTGTTTGCACTCGCTTTAGGCGCTTGCACCAATAGGGAGCAACCCAAAGGGCAGTACACTCCTGATATGGCGGAAAGTGCGGCGTATTCCACCTATGAACCCATCCCCAAGGGCGTAGTGCCTAACAATACCGAAGCGCAACTGCCTCCCGAGCACACGGTAAGCCGCGGGGCGCTACCATATCCGTATCCCAATACAGCGGAAGGCTATAATGCCGCCAGAGATTCGCTTATCAATCCTTTGGCAAAGGAAGTAGCACAAAAACCTGAGCTTCTCACCGAAGGAAAGGCATTGTACGATATTTATTGCGCCCTCTGTCACGGGGTAAAAGGCGATGGGCAGGGCAATTTGGTAACAACAGAGAAGATAAGCGGTGTGCCAGCCTACAAGATGCGCCCCATCACACAGGGAAGCATCTATCACGTAATGTATTACGGACGTGGCACAATGGGGGCTTTCTCTTATCAGCTCAGCGAAAAAGAGCGCTGGGAAGTAGTGTTATATGTAGAAAAACTACGCAACGATGCTTTAAAACCCTAAAATGTATCCTTAACAATGACCGTCTATGCAAAAGTATATCTTTCATAAAAAGCTCAACTACCTTTCCTTGCTAATGATAGCAATAGGTCTACTTGGATTTTTCTTTTCCTTTGGCAAGGCAATGGGAAACACACAGGCATACGCTGAAGAGCTGCAAAATCGCCCGTGGGTAGCTTTGTATACTGTGGCATTATTCTATTTGCTGATGGCATTAGGGGTGCTGGTGTTTTATTGTATCAACCGAGTTACAAAATCCCAGTGGAGCAAGCCTCTCAACGGTGTAATGGAAGGCATTAGTGCTTATATTTTTTGGGGCGGCGCTGTGGTAGGGCTTATTTTGGTTTTAGCTTGCTTAGGCTATGCGAAGTTATTCCCTTGGATGGAGGCAGTCTCCTCCCCCACCGCAGATGTATTAAAAAGTAAGCGGGCTTTTCTCAATCCAACGGGTTTTATGGTGCGTTCAGGGGTGTATCTTCTTCTCTGGAGCGCTTTTAGGTATTATATCCGCAGGACGTCGCTCACCTACGCCCATACTCTCAATGTGAAGTATGAACAGCGACTATTTAAGCTGTCGGCAGGGTTTTTAGTGTTTTTTTTCATCACAGAATCGCTCAGTAGCTGGGATTGGCTTATGAGTCTAGAGCCCCAATGGTACAGCACCCTTTGGGCGTGGTATGTACTGAGTAGTTTCTTTGTATCAGGGATTGCGTTGCTCACTATAATAGTTATTCTCTTAAAAAAGAGCAGCTACCTGCCTGAGGTAGGTACTACCCACTTGCACGACTTAGCGAAATATCTGTTTGCTTTCTCGATTTTCTGGGCGTATTTGTGGTTTTCACAGTTCTTATTGATATGGTATGCAAATATTCCTGAGGAGGCTATTTATTTTGTGCCACGATTGTTAGGTGGCTATAAGGGACTACTCATAGCGACGATTGTGCTGGGGTTCGCAGTGCCTCTGGTGGGACTCATCTCCAGTAGGGCGAAGGCTCGCCGAGGATGGGTTGCTGCTATGGCGGCGGTCATCTTAGTGGCTCATTTTCTGGACTTTTACTTGATGGTTTACCCTGCGACGGTGGGCAGTTATTGGGGGTTTGGTATGGCAGAGTTTTCAGCTCTATTGACTATCACGGGTGTATTTATGCTGGTGGTATGTAGGGCTTTCAGACGGGGAATCTGATTTTAGAAGAGAATTGAAGCGGGAGCGATCGGGGGTGGTTCCGTTACTGATCCGTTATCGATCCGTTTGGGCTTCGATAGAGGAGGATGTATTTTTCAGGATGATTTTTCGGGAGATTTGACACCTATATAGAAGGTGATTTTTGTGTTTTTTAGAGAAATTCGAGGGGGATTTAGAGAAAAAACGCTTTGGGTTCGATTTTTTAAGTTACTGAAAGTCAATAGAATTAAGTGAATTATGAAGAATTTTTTTGTGATATTCATACAAAAAAGGTTGGGGATTCATTTTTTTTTTCTACTTTTGCGCTCAGTAATTATAATTATAAATAAAGAAAATTATGTCAGACATTGCATCAAGAGTTAAAGCCATTATCGTAGATAAGTTAGGCGTAGATGAAAATGAAGTAACAGCTGAAGCAAGCTTCACAAACGATTTAGGAGCTGATTCATTAGACACCGTTGAATTGATTATGGAGTTTGAAAAAGAGTTTGATATTCAAATCCCAGATGACCAAGCAGAGAATATTGCGACTGTGGGTCAGGCAATCAAATACATCGAAGACGCTAAGCAATAATTGGCTAAAAGGTAGTAGGCTATAAGCTAAGAGATTGGCTTATAGCTTAGTACCTTTTTGATTTTTAGAAGCAAGAACCTAAATGCTAAACTGAAAACGTATATGGAAAGAAGACGTGTAGTAGTTACAGGAATAGGGGCACTTACCCCGATTGGGAATACTGCCTCGGCGTATTGGGAAGGCTTGGTGGCTGGCAAAAGTGGTGCTGCGCCTATTACCCACTTTGACGCTTCAAAGTTTAAGACTCAGTTTGCTTGTGAAGTAAAGGGCTTTAATGTTGAGGATTTTATCGACAAGAAGGAAGCGCGCAAGATGGATAAGTTCACTCAGTATGCGATGGTAACTGCCGATGAGGCGGTGCGCGATGCGAAGATTGACCTTGAGAAGGTGGATCACGACCGTGTGGGAGTTATCTGGGGATCGGGTATTGGTGGTTTGGAGACTTTCCAGAATGAGGTGATCGCCTTTGAAAGGGGTGATGGCACACCGAGGTTTAATCCGTTCTTTATCCCTAAGATGATCGCTGATATTGCCTCGGGACTTATCTCGATGAAGTATGGCTTTAGAGGTCCGAACTTCACGACTGTATCGGCGTGTGCTTCGGCTGCCAATGCGATGATTGACTCGCTCAATTACATTCGCTTTGGCTATGCGGATATGATCGTAACGGGAGGCTCGGAAGCTGCGGTAACCATTGCGGGTATTGGCGGATTCAATGCGCTGCACGCACTTTCTACTTTTAATGAAGATCCATCAAAGGCTTCACGCCCTTTCGATGCTGCCCGTGATGGGTTTGTGCTCGGTGAGGGTGCAGGAGCGATTATACTTGAAGAATATGAGCATGCGGTGGCACGTGGGGCTACTATCTACTGCGAATTGGCAGGGGGTGGACTCTCCGCCGATGCTTACCATATGACGGCGCCTCACCCTGAGGGCTTAGGAGCTAAGAATGTGATGCTCAACTGCATTAAGGATGCAGGTGTAGGCATAGACGAGGTAGATGCGATCAATATGCACGGCACCTCTACCCCACTGGGCGACCTCGCTGAGACAAAAGCGGTATTGGAGGTGTTTGGGGAGCACGCATATGATATTAACATCAACTCTACCAAGTCAATGACTGGGCATTTATTGGGTGCTGCGGGTGCTATCGAAGCCGTAGCCTCTATCTTGGCGATTAAGCACGGTATAGTGCCGCCTACTATCAACTTTGAACACCCTGATGAGAAGATCGACCAACGCCTTAATTTTACCTTTAATAAGGCTCAGAAACGCGATGTGAAGGTTGCGATGAGCAATACTTTTGGCTTTGGAGGTCATAACGCTTGTTTGCTATTTAAAAAGACAGTGTAAGGAGTTGTGATAAACTTTAAGAAAATATTTAATATCTCCCGTCTTACTTCAAGGAAGAAAGACGGGGTTTTTTATTTGAAGATTAAAACGCTTTTGGGCTTTGAGCCTAAGCGTTTATCGCTTTATAGTGAGGCTTTTACGCACCCCTCATATCAGTATCAGAAGGAAGGACGCAAGAGCTACGAACGTTTAGAATTCTTAGGGGATGCCATACTGGGGGCGGTAATTGCTGATTATATCTTCACTAATGCCCCTCAAGAGGATGAGGGCTATCTCACTAAAATGCGCTCAAAGATCGTAGAGCGACGCAACCTCGATCAATTGGGGGAAGAGCTCAATCTCTTGGGCTTTTTGCGTACGAAACTCTCACCAAGGCAACTCGGCAATCATATCAATGGAAACCTCTTTGAGGCATTGGTAGGGGCTATTTACTTGGACAGGGGTTACAAAGCGTGTTTTGAGTTTATTGAGCGTAAACTAATTATACCTAACATCAACATTAAGAGCTTAGAGGGAAAAGTAATCAGCCATAAGAGTCTGCTTATCGAATGGTGCCAAAAGCACAAAAAAGACTTCTCGATAGAAGCTGAGGAAGATAACGAAGACTGCTCAGGCTCAAAATACTTTAAGGCAAAGGTGGAAGTCAATGGGTTAGGCATTAGCAAAGCACGGGCTACCTCAAAGAAGAAGGCAGAAGAGCTTGCCGCTAAACGGCTGTGTTACAAGATTGAAGGTAAGTATCGCAAAATAGATGTGAAATGAAAATAGTACTTTTATCGGACACACACGCTTACATTGATGAGCGAATGCTGCACTACATCGCTCAGGCAGATGAGGTGTGGCACTGTGGTGACTTTGGTTCGCTGCAAGTGATTGAAGCTATTGAGGCAGTCAAGCCGCTCAGGGGCGTTTATGGCAATATTGACGATGCTACTATCCGCAGCGCATTCCCTGAGGTAAACTGCTTCACGGTGGAAGGTGTAAAAGTGCTGATGGTGCACATTGGTGGTTATCCTAATAAATACACGCCCTTAGCTAAGCAATACATTGAGAAAGAGCACCCTAAGCTATTTATTTCAGGGCACTCGCACATCTTAAAGGTGATGTACGACAAGAAATACCAACTACTGCACCTCAACCCTGGTGCCGCGGGGCTTCACGGGTGGCAAACGGTGCGCACAATGCTGCGCTTTGAGCTCAATAAGGGCGAAGTAAAAAACTTAGAGATTATTGAATTGAGCGGCAAAAAATAAGCACTTAAAGCGGTAATGATCCTCTCTAAGTGCTTGTTGATATATAAAAAACTTATTATTTTCTTCCGTAACCTATTTGGATATACTCAAAACCTTTTTGAGGAAGGTTGAAAGAGTTATACTGATTTCGTCCGTCGAAGATTACTTTTTCTTTGAGGAGCTTAGCAACTTCATCAAAGTCGGGTGAGCGGAACTCTTTCCACTCAGTGAGTAGAATCATTGCATCGGCTTCTTTAAGTGCATCATATTTACTTTCGACATAATCCACAGGGACGTCTTTGAGGTAGCAAGCCTTTGCCTCGTACACTGCCTTGGGGTCGTAAGCGCGAATGTGCGCTCCTCGCTTGGCTAATTCCTTGATAACGTAGATAGCAGGTGCCTCACGCATATCATCAGTTTCAGGCTTAAAAGAGAGCCCCCAGACGGCAAAAGTGCGCTCGCGGAGGTCTTCACCAAAGCGTGCGATTACCTTCTGAGCTATGACGTATTTCTGACGATTATTCACATTGTCAACAGCGGAAATGAGCTCTGCCTCGTAATGTACTTCTTCGGCTAACTTCTTCAATGCTAACACATCTTTTGGAAAGCAAGAGCCTCCGTATCCGCATCCTGGATAGATAAAGCTATAGCCAATGCGTGTATCCGAGCCAATTCCAATGCGTACCTTATTGACATCGGCACCAACGCGCTCGCAGATGTTAGCTATTTCGTTCATAAAAGAGATTTTTGTAGCGAGCATCGCATTGGAAGCGTACTTGGTCATCTCTGCCGAACGGATATCCATCGCAATAAAGCCGTCGTGCTGCATAAAGAAAGGCGCATAGAGGGTACGCATCTTCTTAAAAGCAGCTTCACTCTCAGCGCCTATAACCACCCTATCGGGCTTCATAAAATCAGGGACAGCCTTGCCTTCTTTAAGAAACTCAGGGTTAGAGACTACCTCAAAAGGGATGTCTACACCACGCTTCTTAAGGGCAGCAGCAATGGTGACTCGTACCTTATCGGCAGTACCCACGGGCACCGTTGATTTATCAACGACGATGAGCTCTCCCTGCATCACCTCTCCAATTTGCTTTGCCACTGACAACACATATTGCAAGTCGGCTGAGCCATCATCGCCCATAGGGGTGCCTACGGCGATAAAAGCTATTTCAGCATTGTGGAGCGCTTCGCCAAGCTCTGTGGTGAAAAAGAGGTTCTTACTGGCTACATTGCGTTGCACCATTGCCTCTAAACCTGGTTCGTAAATGGGGACAATCCCCTCGCGGAGGCGTTGTATTTTGTGCTTATCGACATCTACACAGGTAACACTATTGCCCATTTCAGCAAAGCAAGTGCCTGATACTAAGCCTACATATCCTGTGCCTATCACTGCTATTCTCATATATTCAGTTGCTAAATTTCGGCAAAGATACAATTTTATTAGAAATACTAACGCTATGAGATAGACAAATCTTCTTATAGAGAAGTGTTTATTCAAAACTTTTATATACTTTTGCAAAAAATTTATCACTAATGAAATTAAAAAACACAATCGCTGTGTGTGCCTTAGCCTTGGCTACGGTATGCACCACTGGTGAGCTTTACGCTCAGAAGAAACAAGTAAAGAACCAGAGCCCTAAGGCTATGACTTCTGCTAAGAAGGCAAACCCTTACGGCAATCCTTCGGACGTAAAAGCCGAAGCAGGAGCTTTTAAGCTCGTAACGCTACCTTACGCTTACGATGCTGTCGACACTTATATCGATGCCGAAACAATGTTCATCCACTTTTCAAAGCACTACGTGGGCTATCTGAACAATCTCAACAAGGCTGTGGAAGGCAAGCCACAAGCGAAGCAATCTATCGAAGAAGTGCTTAAAACAATGGATATGAGCAATGCTGCCCTACGAAATAACGCAGGTGGATATTACAACCATACGCTTTATTTTGGGCTTATTTCGCCTAAAGGGGGTGGAGAACCTACTGGGGCATTAGCAGAGGCTATTAAGCGTGATTTTGGCAGTTTTGAGAATTTTAAGAAGGCTTTTTCAGATGCGGGTGCGAAACGCTTTGGATCGGGCTGGGCTTGGCTTGTGGTGAAAGATGGCAAGCTGCAAGTGGTAAGTACTGCCAACCAAGATTGTCCATTGATGCCTAATTTGGAGGTATCAGGGACGCCTATCCTTGCAATGGATGTGTGGGAGCACGCTTATTACTTGAAATATCAGAATAAGCGCGGTGACTATATTGCGAACTTCTTCAACGTCATTGATTGGAACAAAGTAGCTGAACTTTACCAATCAGCTAAATAGTTTTTAGAAGATATAGAAAAGGCTGGTAAGAGTGGTTTTTAAAAACACTTTTACCAGCCTTATCTTTATATATGTGTTTTACTGTATCATCGCCCAGAGTTTGTCTTTTAACTGTGCGATGCCTTTCCCTGATACTGATGAGATAAATAGGAAAGGTGTACCTTCTAACTTGTCTTTAATATCTGCTTTTATTGCCTCTGTAAGCTCTTCATCGAGCATATCGCTCTTGGAGATAGCTATCAGCCGCTCTTTGTCCAACAACTCAGGGTTGTACTCCGATAGTTCATTGAGCAATACGTGGTACTCCTCTACGATGTCCTTACTATCAGCAGGAATGAGGAACAATAGCACCGAATTACGTTCTATATGGCGGAGGAAGTAATGCCCCAAACCTTTGCCTTCTGCAGCCCCTTCGATAATACCAGGGATATCAGCCACCACAAACGACTTATAGTCTCTGTATTCCACGATGCCTAAGTTAGGCTTCAGCGTGGTGAAAGGGTAATCACCAATTTTGGGTTTAGCAGAGGTAATCACTGAGAGCAGGGTTGATTTCCCAGCATTAGGAAAGCCTACAAAGCCCACATCAGCAAGCACTTTAAGCTCTAAGAGCAGCTCGCGCTCTTCACCAGCAAGCCCTGGCTGTGCATAGCGCGGCGTTTGATTGGTAGCCGTGCGAAAGTGCCAATTGCCTAAGCCACCTTTGCCACCACGCAAGGCGATGAGCTCTTGCCCATCTTCGGTGATCTCAAGCAGTATTTCCTCAGTCTCAGCGTCTTTTACGATGGTACCCAGTGGTACCTCCAAGTATACATCTTCACCATCGGCACCTGTGCTACGGTTAGCTCCACCACTCTCGCCGTGCCCCGCTTGGAAATGCTTTTGGAACTTGAAGTGAATGAGTGTCCATAGGTTTTTATTGCCGCGTATGATGATATGCCCCCCTCTGCCGCCATCGCCCCCATCAGGGCCTCCCTTAGCAATAAATTTTTCGCGATGTAGGTGCATAGACCCCTTGCCCCCGTTGCCAGAGGCGGCGTAAACCTTTACGTAGTCGGTGAAATTGCCTTCGGTCATTAGCCTTTAATGGTGTCGATAGTGTCGGATAGGCGCTTGGTGATCTCTTCAATGGTGCCAATACCATCTACGGAGTGATATTTACCCTGCTTTTTGTAGTAATCCATCAGAGGGGCAGTCTTCTCGTTGTATTCCACAAAGCGGTTGCGTATTTTGGTTTCATCCTGATCGTCAGCACGGCCGCTTACCTTTCCGCGTTCTACGATGCGCTTTACGAGTACTTCATCGTCAGCCTCTAAGGCTACGGTAGCGCGGATACTCATTCCTTTGCCTTCTAAGAAAGCGTCTAAAGCCTCTGCCTGTGCTATGGTGCGTGGGAAACCATCAAAGAGGAAGCCTTCTGCCTCAGGGTTCTTTTCCACTTCCTCTTGCAGCATTTGTATGGTTACTTCATCAGGCACTAAATCCCCGCGATCGATATACGATTGTGCCAGCTTGCCGAGCTTAGTGGCGTTACTGATGTTATAGCGGAAGAGATCTCCTGTGGAGATATGCACTAAGTTGTATTTGTCTTTCAGGAAGGCTGCTTGGGTGCCTTTGCCAGCCCCAGGTTTGCCAAAGAGTACGATATTTGTCATTGATGTGTTTAATTGATATACTTGCGGAAGATTTCGTGCCAGCCCATCGAAATCGAGCCCGTAGCCGAGAATAAAGCGGTTAGGGATAGGTTTGCCCACATAGTCTATTTTAAGTGTTTTTTTATAAGCATCAGGCTTAAAGAAGAGCGTAGCGATGCGCAGTGAGGCTACCTTCTTATCTTCAAAGATGCGGTAGAGTTCCTCCAAGGTGTTCCCCGTATCGATAATGTCTTCGAGAATCACCACATCACGCCCTTCTACATCTACATCTAATCCGATGAGTTGCTTTACCTTACCCGTAGAATGCATACCTTGATAGGAAGACATTTTCACAAAGCTAATTTCGCAGTCGGCATTGTAGTGGCGGATAAAGTCGGCAGCAAACATAAAAGCCCCATTAAGCACTACCACAAAGAGCGGCACGCGCCCATCTAAGTCGGTGCGCACTTCGCTTGCCAAACGCTCGGCAATCTCTTGCAGTTCGTCAGCAGTAACGTAAGGCTCAAAGGCTTTGTCGCGTATTTTAATGATTTCCAATTTTATAAATGTTTAATGATTGATAATATCAGTTTTTAGGACTAAAAGCAGCCAACTAAGGCAGCGTTTCTCCTACGGCAATATCACATCTATGTCCTGGTTGCCCGTGTGGTGGATTGGGTTTGCCTGAGAAACCTTCTTCTGTAACCCCCACTTTGCGTCCGTTGGGGTCAGGTGGAATAACCACTTGTTGTTGTGTTACTGTGGGTTGTGCCCCTTGTGAAGCTGCTTGTGCTACGGGCTTACTACTCAGTGGCGCGCCTACAGGAATATCACAGCGGTGCCCTGGCTGTCCGTGAGGTGGATTGAGTTTTTCACCTTTCTTGCCCACGTAGGTGGGCTGCGACTGTGCTACCTGCACGTATTGCACCTGAGTGCCATCTGAAACCGCAGGCATTGCTTCGCCTTGCCCCACAGGGCGCGCTTGTGAGGAGGCTTGTGCGATCACATTGCTATCATTAGGCAGCGGTGCCCCCACAGCGATGTCGCAACGGTGCCCTGGCTGCCCGTGAGGAGGATTGAGCATTACGGTAGTTTGAGGCGCCTGCACCTGCCGTTGTGAAGGTGTTACTTGACGCAAAAGCTCCTTGGGTTCAGCGCTCTTATCGCGTTGTGCTTCAGCTATCTCAGTATTGGCTGCAGCATCAGCGTCAACGGTGATTTCTTCATTATTGTTGCTTTTGCAGGCTATTAATGTGAGCCATACAAGAGCAGGGATAGTAATCTTTGTATTCATTAATATGCGTTTTCTTTTTGAATTATTTGGCAAAGGTACGGCTATTTTATTTACTGACAAAATAAAATTAATAAAATTTTTTACTTATAGAAGTTTGCCCTATAAAAGCACAAAACGAGGGGTTATAAGGTCATTTCTTCCTCACTATACCAAAAAAGACAGCTCTTAGTGGGCTGCCTTTTTTGTTTTTTAGTTAGTGAAAGAAATAATAATTTACTTTTTAGTGTTGAGTTTTTTAGTGTAGTGATATACACTGTGTGTCATTAATAATTTAATAATAAAGTTATAGAACAGCCTCCCCTATTTGGGTGTTTGGGGAGACTAAAAGTGTATGTATTAGTGATGATTTTAATGTGATGATAGGTAGTCGGCAACACCTTTACGGTCAGCGTGCATAGCCTCCTTACCTTCTTGCCAGTTGGCTGGGCACACCTCGCCATATTGCTGTACGTGAGCGTAAGCGTCTACCAAACGAAGGTACTCACTTACATTGCGCCCTAATGGCATATCGTTGATACTTTCGTGGAACACCTTCCCATCCTCATCAATGAGGTAAGTAGCACGGTAGGTAACGTCGTCGCCTTCATAGAAATATGCATTAGCAGCCTCGTCATATATCTCTTCTGCGTCGAGAATACCAAGTGTGCGTGCCAGATTGCGGTTAGTATCAGCCAGTAGCGGATAAGTTACCCCTTCAATACCTCCCTGTTTCTTAGGGGTATTAAGCCAAGCGAAGTGCACTTCGGCAGTGTCGCAAGAGGCACCGATCACCTTTACATTGCGCTTTTCAAACTCAGCAAGAGCTGCTTGAAAAGCGTGTAGCTCTGTCGGACATACAAAAGTGAAATCCTTTGGATACCAGAACAGTAAAACTTTCTTTTTATTGTTTACTGCTTCTGCAAATACATTGATTTTAAATGTTTCGCCCAAATCATTCATCGCGTTTACTTCGATATTGGGGAATTTCTTTCCTACAAATGACATATATTCTTGTGTTTTTTGATCTTGTTTTCGGGTGCAAAAGTAGGGCGTTTTCTTTAGGAGGAAAGTGTTATTTGATTGAATTAACTTATAGAAAGATAAGTTTTCATTATATTTTTTACAAATAGCTGATTTTCATACTTATAAATAAGTTACTTTCTTTCAAATAGCTCACAAAAATAAGAGCACAAAGGAGATAAATTCTCCTCTGTGCTCTTGTACTTTACACTGATGATAAACAAGTAATCCGCATTAAAAATAAAAATCAAGGTCTTTGAGCAAAGGTGCGTCTTTATCTTTCTCAGATAGGATGATATCGCTGTGGGGAATATGCCAATCAATGGCGATAGTGGGGTCGTCCCAGCGCAGGCTTCCTTCGCTTGTGGAGGCGTAATAGGCATCGCATTTGTATTGGAATATTGCCTCTGGACTGAGCACCACAAAGCCGTGAGCAAAGCCGTGAGGAATGAAGAATTGGCGTTTGTTATCCTCGGTGAGCTCTACGGCGGCGTACTTGCCAAAGGTGGGCGAGGCTTTTCGCAAATCAACGGCTACGTCAAGCACAGCACCTTTCACCACGCGCACGAGCTTGGCTTGGGTGTGGGGTGGTTTCTGAAAGTGGAGCCCGCGTAGCACCCCATAGCTCGATTTCGACTCGTTGTCCTGCACAAAACGCACATCGCACACCTGCTCGGCGAAACGCTGCTGCGAAAACGACTCAAAGAAATAGCCACGCGCATCGGCAAACACCCGTGGCTCAATAATCACTACACCTTCTAAGGCGGTTTTAATCACATTCATCTATTCTTGCTTTACTTCTTCTTTTACCTCATCGGGTTTCACCTCTTCGGTAGGTTGCACTTCTTCCTGCACCTCAGGTACTACTTCTTTTTTGCTCTTCTTAGGCGTTCTGGTGCCCTTCATTCGGGTGATTCTCTCAGAGATTAAGTCGCCCGTAATAAAGTCGATGCTGGGCTGTGTATACGATTTCTGATAGGTTTTAAGTGCCTTCTTGTTGTCGCCCGTCTTCTCGTAGTATTCAGCTAAGAAGAAATCGGGCATAGCGGTTTTGAAGTAGCCGTTATCGCCGACGTATTTAGCCAGCTTTTGCAGCGACTCCCAATCCTGTGAGCGCGTAATGGCAGTGTAGGTAGCCATCACATCGTTGAGCGTAGGTTTCTTCTTTACCCCGAGGTAGTCGTAAATGGTTTGGTATTTCTTTTCTAAGTAATCAAAGATGCCCGTTTCAAGCGGCTCTATCTTGGTTTTGAACTCCTTGCCACCGATAGGCTTATAGATGTCAAAGCAATAATCGAGCGCGCGAGCAATACCGTTGAGGTTTACTGCATTGATGGAAAGGTTTTTAAACTCTTCAAAATAGTAATTGACGGTAGCGTGCACGGGCATAGTGCGGATACTTTTCTCGAGCTGCACCACGCGCTCGTAGTTCTTTTTATTTTCAACATCGGTAGTCGCCATATAGTAAACAATGCGGTGGTTTGAGCCTGCTGCCAAAGCCTGTGCTATTTCCTCGCCAATGCGTGGTGTGCCTATCGGATTGAGGCTCACGAAGAAGTTAAAAGTAGGCTTTTGCTGCAAGAGATAGTAATTTGCCAAAAAGCCTGCCTCGTCAGTAGCGATAATCCCTTTGAGGCTCGCTATGGGGAACTTCCCTTGGATGTAAGGCACTAACTCTGCCGACACAAATTCAAAGAAGCGCGCCGACTCGTTCATAGGGTGGGCTACCTCATCGATGATGGTTACATCCTCAGGGTTGGCATCAATCACCCCAACGACGATGCACTTAGGCATATCGCCATAGCCCTCGTAGTAGCGCACTGCCGACACCACAGGCTCCATCAGCGTTTCTGCCCCGAGCACTACCAACAGTGGATAGGTGTCCTTGTCGGAGTATTTTTCGGGTTTGTAAATAGCGATCTTCTGCTTGCGGTTAAGTCTACCCGAAGAGAAGGTCTCGGTAGTAATCTGTGAAAAGGCATTTTGCCCCATCACCAAAAGGATGAATAGTGTTATTAATTTCTTCATCAGTGGTATTATTTTTTTGTTAGAAAGCTACAAAAGTAGTAAGAATAATTTACGTAGTATGTTTTTTTAAGAATATTTAACATTTCTCAGACGGCTACCGCTGCCTTAATCGTAGGGTAAGGATCGTAGCCCTCGAGGGTGAAATCGGCGTAATCGAAGCTGAAAATATCGGTCTTTGCTGGGTTGAGGTGCATCGTGGGCAACTTGCGTGGCGTGCGGCTGAGCAATAGGTCGACCTGCGTGCGGTGGTTGTTGTAGATATGCACATCGCCAAAAGTGTGGACAAAATCGCCTAACTGCAATCCGCACACTTGGGCGAGCATCATTGTCAGCAGGGCATACGAGGCGATATTAAAGGGCACCCCGAGGAAGGCGTCGGCACTGCGTTGATAGAGCTGGCACGAAAGGCGTCCTTCGGCTACGTAGAACTGAAATAGCGCGTGGCAGGGCGGCAGTGCTGCTTTGCCATTGGCGACATTCTCGGCAAAGCTCTTTGAGGTGTCGGGCAACACCGAGGGGTTCCACGCCGTAACGATAATGCGGCGGCTGTCGGGGTTCGCCTTGAGGGTGTGCACCACCTCACTGAGTTGGTCAATGCCTTCGCTGTTCCAATTGCGCCATTGGTGTCCGTACACGGGTCCTAAATCGCCCTGTGCATCCGCCCACTCGTTCCATATACGCACACCGTGCTCGGTGAGATAGTTGATGTTGGTATCGCCTTTGAGGAACCACAACAACTCGTATATCACCGATTTGAGGTGAATCTTCTTAGTGGTTAGCAAAGGGAAGCCTTGGTTGAGGTCAAAGCGCATTTGATAGCCGAAGACGCTGGTGGTGCCTGTGCCCGTACGGTCGTCCTTTGAATAGCCTTTTGTTAAAATATACTTTAATAAATCGTGATATGCCTGCATAATATTCTTTTAATGAGCGCGCAAAAGTACTAATTTTTTAGTTATTGTGCAAATTAAGCCATCTCTATTCCAAAGGTAAACACATCAAATGCAACACGCACAAACCTCCTCATATCACTAACGATCAATCAGATACAACAACACCCATTACACGCTCATCATAGGTTGGCAAAAATACCATCACAAAATTTTTGCAGATAATGAATTATTTTATACTTTTGCAGCATCTTTTTAACAATACCACAACACAACATCATCCCTCAACATTCTAACCACTAAACACTCATCCCTAACCCCTCTCCATAGGAGGAACCTAAGAGCAAGGTAAGAGGAAGGTAAGAGCAACTACGGTTGCAATACGGTACCAGTACGGATGCAACACGGACTTTCCTCCTAACTAAAAAGGAAGTATTTTAGTATTATTATGAATTACATATTATTCAATTACAAGTCGATTTTGATAAGAATATGGTAAAAATCAATTTGATTTAGCTTCCACCTTTACTACCTCCCCATACAACACAACCTCCAACGTTCCTTTATCAACTTCAAAAGACACCTCTGGTCTCTGTCCTCTGGTCTCTGATCTCTGCTCTCTGCCTTCTGATCTCTGACCTCTGATCTCTATCTTAAGTATTTGATTTCTAAAGTTTATTTTGAAAGAATAGCCTTGCCATTCCTTGGGCAGGATAGGTGCAAAGTGCAGTTTACCATCTTTTACACGCATACCTCCAAAGCCCTCAACAACGCTCATCCAAGTGCCCGCCATTGAGGTGATGTGTAGCCCTTCGTGCACTTCGTGGTTATAGTCGTCGAGGTCAAGGCGTGCCGTGCGTAGGTATAGCCAATAAGCATCATCTTCTTTACCCAAGCGCGCTGCAAGAATGCTGTGTACACAAGGCGAGAGCGACGACTCGTGCACCGTAAAAGGCTCGTAAAACTCATAATGCCGCCTGAGTGCCTCCTCGCTGAAATCATCCTCAAAGAAGTAAAAACCCTGCAACGTATCCGCCTGCTTGATGTAAGGTGATCGCAATATCCTATCCCACGACCAATGCTGATTGATAGGTCTTTGCTCTGTAGGGATCACACTTGTAGGCTTCAGTTCCTTATCTAAGAAACCCTCTTGTTGCAAATAAACGCCATACTTTTCAGAATAAGGATAATACATCTCCTCAGCAATCCGTAGCCAGCCCTGCACCTCCTTTTCAGTAACCCCCAACCGCTCTCTGACCTCTGACTCCTCAAAGCTCAAAGCTCGTAGCTCAAAGCTCGCGTAGCGCAAGCACCACGCCGCAATATAGTTTGTGTAAAAGTTGTTATTGACGTTATTCTCATACTCATTAGGCCCCGTAACCCCCAAAATAACATACCGCTGCTTCTCTTCAGAGAAGTTTACCCGCTGTGCCCAAAAGCGTGCAATGCCCACCAGCACATCAATGCCCTTCTCTCGTAGATAATCCCTATCACCTGTGTAACGCACATAGCGGTCTATGGCATAAGCGATTGCCCCATTGCGGTGTATCTCCTCAAAGGTGATTTCCCATTCATTATGGCACTCCTCTCCATTCATCGTTACCATAGGATAAAGAGCCGCACCCCCCGTAAAACCTAACTTCTCAGCATTGGCAATCGCCTGTGGCAACTGATTGTACCGATATTCCAGCAGCTGCCGCGCCACCACCTCATTCTTAGTTGCAGTGTAGAAAGGCATACAATAAGCCTCCGTATCCCAATAGGTGCTACCACCGTACTTCTCGCCCGTAAAGCCCTTGGGACCTATATTCAGTCCCTTACCGCCGAGGTAGGTTTGATTGAGCTGAAAGATATTAAAGCGTATTGCCTGTTGTGCCTTCACATCGCCCTCGATGGTAATGTCAGCCCGCTCCCATATTGCTGCCCAATCGTGCTGTTGCTGAGCGAGCAAGCCATCAAAGCCCAAGTTTACAACCGCTTGTACGCGCTCCTTGGCTATGGTGAGTAGGTCTGTATCGCCGTATTTAAAGGACGACACATAACCTCCGAACTTTTCAAGATAGACCGTATCCCCCACAGACACTTGGGTGAGGTAGTTCAACGATATGTAGGTATCTGTATGATGGGGCTTTATAATGGTTTCTTCTCCACTCCACACTTCCGTCCGCTGAAAGGTAACCACCTTAAAGTCAGTCTTCTTTGTATGTGTGGTGATAAACGCCCTTTGCCCCGTTAGTTTTGTTTCATCAGTCTCCCAAAAGTGTTCTTCCCAATTGCTATCGTGGTTAGTAATGCCACTATCCAAATAGGGTTCAAAGCGAATGGCTACCGCCTCGCCTTTGGGAGCTATAAGGGGCGTAACTTCATAGCGAATCGCCCCCAAATCATCGTGGGACAGACTCAAAAAGCGCGTTACCTTTACCGCTACTTCTACCCCATTGTGCAATACCACTACAAAAGTCCGCCGATAGACGCCCTCTTTCATATTGAGTTCACGGCGGAAATAGCGCACTGTGGCACAAGTATTCAGGTCTAAGGGTTCTCCATTGATATACACATTGATACCGATCCACGAAGGAGCGTTGAGCACCTTGGCAAAATACTCAGGATAACCGTTTTTCCACCAGCCTACTTTGGTTTTATCAGGGTAATACACCCCACCGATATAGCTGCCTTGGAAACTCTCACCACTGTATAGCTCCTCAAAAGTCGCGCGCCCACCGTGCGTACCGTTGCCCAGCGAGAAGATACTCTCACTGCGTGTAACCCGCTTAGGGTCAAAGCCCTCTTCGATGATACACCACGGATCGGGCAATATATAATCTTGATGCATTCTATGAATTGTTTTGAGGCTACAAAGGTACAACTTTTTTAGAGAATTAGAAATAAGAAAAGTAGAAAAAAAGCGAGAAGCAAGTAGCATTTAGCTCACTACTTGCTTCTCGCTGCTTATATCTCAGTTCTTGCCTTATCTCACCACTTCAACCCAGCGACCTTCGGTGCGGGTGTTGTAGCGGGCATTGTACATTGCCTCGCCATAAGTGCCTGGCAGGTAATAACGCCCTGCATACGAAGCGTTGAGCTTGAGCTGTATGCGCTTGGTTTGTTGCGCCCCAAGTGATAGGTAATAGCTGGCTCTATCGTCACGGAAGTCGGCGTAATCAATAAGAGTGTTTTCACTGCCTTCGTCGTAATCGGTAAAGCGCGTATTGACGATTTCCCAGCCCGAAGGGATGAGCTGCGTTAGGGCAATATTCTCTACCCGTTCGCCCGTGAGGTTGCTTACCTCAATCACGGCGACAAACTCCGTGCTCTGTCGCAGGTGCCCTACATCGAGGCTTTCGCCCTTAGCACTGCGGAAGCTCGTCCTTATCGAAAGCCCGTTCTGCATCACCAATTCCTTACCCACAGGCAGCTGTCCGCTGGAAATAAGGCGTACATAGAGTGTCTGTTGTGCGTTGTTCTTCACGCTCAGCGGTTGTTTATCGCCCTTGGTAGGCAGCACTATGCTCGTCATAGGCGTTTTCGAAGTGATCTGTTCCGTCTTACCGCCAAAGGTATACGAGGCGTTGAACGTCTTCCCGCTTTTGTTGATGGCAGCGTATTTAGCCATAGCGTAGAGGGCGTAAGCGGTGGTTTGGGTGCTCATCCAGTCGTTGGAAGAGAGCTTATCGGCAATCTCAAGAGCCCAACGCCCTGCGTCCTCACGCTTACCGATCAGCAGTGCAGTCTCCAAAGCCATTGCCTTATTGCGCACCACCGAACCGTAGTAATAGCCGCTATCTTCCTCTAAATTGAGCGTATTGAAGAGCTTTTGTGCGGTTTGTTTTTGTCCAGCGAGGGCATAGGCCGCAGCGAGCATACGCTTGCCGTTATCCGAGAGGTCGTCGATTTCGCGTAAACGGTTCATTGCCCCTACATTAGGATTGCCTGCCAAAGCCAAAGTGTAAAGGCGGTAGGCTTGTTCAAAATCATTTTGATAGCGTGCGTTGTGCATCCAGCTGCGCGCCTCGTTGTTTTGATAGTTGAGCCATTGCTGCTTGCTATCCGATGGCAACACATAGCCTTTTTTCTCGGCTTCGACAAAGAACTGACCGATGTACGAAGTTACCCACGCATCGGCGTATTTACCACCTTTCCAATAGGTGAAACCACCATTGCTGAGCTGGTTTTCGTGGAGCTTGCTAATGGCTGCCATCACATTGCGACTTACCTCGTCCTTGCGCTGCTGTGAGAGGTTTACAAAATCGCCCAAGAACAGCTGTGGAAATGCCCCAGAGGTAAGCTGCTCGCCACAGCCGTGAGGGTAGGCGATGAGATAGCCCAAGCGGCTCTCTAAATTTACCCCAGGGAAGGACGAGATTTCGAGCACGGTCTTAGCCTTATTGCCGAATACCGAAGTCTCTAACTGCGCTGATTTACCAGCACTGAGCACCGCATTTTGGGTGTAATAAGTGATAGGGTTAGGGTTGTACACGTCCATTTCCACCTCATAAGTAGCGCGTTCGCCTGCGGAAGTAGCGGTAATCTTCACTTTGCCCAAGCCCTGACCTACGGTTTCTATTTCAAAGTAAGCCATCTGCTCGCCAATGCTACTGAAATGCAGTCCTTGCGATTTGCCACCGACCACTTTAAACTTGTCGTTGGTTTCTACCGACACGGTTACGTCCTTAATCTTGCGTTCATTGGCAAATACGGTTACGGGCAGCACTATCTTCTCACTTGGTGTTGCCTTACGAGGCAGTGAACCGAGTATCGACAGCGGACTTATCACAGGGATATCCTTCTTCTCAGCACTACCATAGGCGTTGTTTCTCACATCCGAAGCTACTACCATCACGCGTGCCGAACCCATATAGTTTGGCACCTCGATCGTATGGGCATTCGCACCCCCTTTCTTAAGCTCAAACGGACCTTTGAAGATCACAAAAGGCTTAAAGCGATTGGCTTTCTGAGCATCAGCACCGCCTAAGTCCTCATCACCACCAATACTAAACGCCTGATTGATGGTGCCTCCATACGCCCCGATGATGTCGTTGTACACATCCCACGTCTTCACACCCAAAGCCGTCTTAGTGAAGAATGTGTTCCAAGGGTTAGGTGTCTTAAAGCGGGTGAGGTTTAGCAGTCCGTCTTCCACAATAGCAAGGGTGTAGGTCATTGGTTTGCCGTTCTTCTCACTGATTTTAATGGTTGCTTTTTTCTGAGGGAGGAGCTTATCGGGCATATTGATCACAGGGGTAAGCTGTGTGCTCTTATCCACCACCGTAATAGGCGTTACCCCGTAAAGGCGTATAGGGGCATCGTTCACGGTGCGCGCGTGAGGCTGCAAGAGCGTTACATAGAGATAGACATTAGGTGCCATTTTTGCGGTAATAGGCACCTCGTAAGTGGTTTCCTTCTCACGAGTTTCCACCCAATAAGTAGAGAGCACATCGTTGCCGTTCTCTACAGAAATCAACGCGCGCCCTCCTTTATCCGAAGGGAAAGAGATCTTAGCCTTCTCGCCTACTGAGTACTCTTTCTTGTTAGTACCCAGTGAGAGCATCACCGCATCGTCGTTTGAAGTGTTGCGCGACTTGCCCGACCAGTCGCCCCAATCGAAGTAAGCCGTGGTGCCGCACTTGTGCCCACTATCAGTGTCGGTGAGCATTATAAAGTAACGCCCCCAATCGCTATCAGGAATGTTCAAGTCAAAACGTGCCTTACCACTGCCATCGGTAACGATCTGCTTTGTGAGATAAATAGCGTTGCTACTGCTGCTATTGTAAGTAGAGATATTTTGGTTAGAGGCGTCCCACCACCAGTTCCAGCCTACTTTGTAGATAGTAACATTGATGGTTTTATTGCGCAATGGGCGTCCTTCGTCGGTGAGGGCTACGGCATCAAAAATATGCTTTTTATTTGTGTTGTAGTAGCCGTACTTATCCTCTTCGGGCAAGCGTAGACCTACATATTCATCAAAAGGAGAGAACTTTGCCGAACACACATCGGTGCTGAAGTCGCCTCCACTTTCATTAGCCTGAGTGAGGAAGTTTACTTTGAGCATCCCAGGGGCTTGCAGTTCACCACCTTTGAAGTAGAAGTTCACATTGCCAGCTCCATCGGTTCTGCCTTCGAATACGGGCACTTCTTCACTCTCAAACTGAAAGGCTTTATTGCTAAACACATATTTTTCGTAGCCTTTAAATGCCGTTTCCATAGGGTAGAACTTCGCTTTTACATTTACCCCCGTGCTTCCCGCAGGTGCGCCGTGTAGCCATAGCACTTTCAGGTGTGCGTTGCTACCGCTGGCAGGAATGAGTTTTCCCGCTAAGCTGTTCTCAATTTTTAGGCGGTTAGGCTTGATGGTTTCAATCTTTATATTCTTATGGAACTTCGCAGCTCCTACTGTGATGGCTACCGTCCACGCCCCCGTAGGTGCATCGGGTGAGGTTTTTAGCCCGAAGACGTACTGATTGGTAGGGTTGCTGGTTTGCATACGCTCTGCAAATACCTTTCCGTAAGGATCGGTAAAGCGCAATTTGACAGGTAGCTTTTCGGGTGTTTTCTGGGCAAAATCATTGAGGATAAAGCCCACATAGATGCTGTCGCCAGGGCGCCACACTCCGCGCTCGGTGTAGATAAACCCATTTAAGCCCTTTTGGAGCTTGAGCCCATCGACATCGTACTTGCTCACCGATTGTGGTGCGCCGTCGTCCATCTTTACGTAAGTGGTAAACTTGTCCTTCTTCACCTTTGCAAAATACGCACGGCGCGATAGGGCAAAGGTAGCAATCCCCTCTTTATCCGTTTTTGCCTCTTGCACTTTCTGCTGTTGATAGTCGTAGACCTCCACAAGGGCACCGCTCACAGGCTCAGTGGTGAGGATGTTATTGACCACCACGGTGTAATTGTTGGTCTGCCCCTTCTTTACGATCACTCCCAGATCGCTTGCCAAGATGTTAGTAGCAATTTCCCTACCGTAGTAATACGACTCTTCGCAAGGGTTATCGCTTCTATCCCAATAATAATCCTCTTCGTAATCATCGTAGGAGGAGTTGCCGTCCTTGTCGTCGTCGGAATCAAGAGGTAGACTTTCAAACGATAGGTCTAAAGGCTCTTTCTCGCTGCCACAACCGTAGAGCGAATAGTTCTTCTGCATACTGAGTTCTACGCGATAGATAGCCCCAGGCTCGGGGGTAATCACCGAGGAGAGGTCGAGCGAATAGGTATTCCACTCGCGCAGTGGGAAGAGTGCGCTATCGGTGAGCTGCAACACTTTGCGTGCAATAGGGCGACCCACACGGCGTATGCGGAAACCGCCATCGTAGTTGTTATCTTGAAGGAATTGGAAGATGTTATTCTCATAAATGCGGTACACCGTAACGTTCACTGCACGCAGGTTGATGGCTTGGAAGTTGATCTTTAAGTTCTGCGAGCTCGGCAGGATGGTACCGCTTTTCACAAAGCGCAGTTCAGGCTTCTGCTGACTGAAAGTGAGCTTAAACGACACGTCTTTGCCTATGCGATTGCCATAGATATTACGCACACCTGCAAAGATATAGGCAGTATACTCACCCTCCTTGCTCTCTTCGCGGTATACTTTCAGCACATTGCCATTTACGCTGTACTTCAATGCCGTATTGGTGTCGCTGAGGGTTACCAAGCCTGTGAAATCTTGATCTTTCTCCAAAGGGTCGGAGAAGTTTACCAAGAACTGATTGTTAGTGCCGCGCTCAGGACGCACGCTTACCACCTTAAAAACGCCCTTCTGTGGGATGTTAAACCCAAAAGGCACGAGCTTCTCCTCTTTAACATCCTTGGCGTTCCACTTCACTTCCAAACGCTGCTGTTTATCGCCACGGGGAATACTGTCAAAAATGATGTTAAAGCGATTGCTCAGCCCATTGCCCTGCACCTTTACGGCTACCTTCTTGCCGCCAACGGTGGCTGTGATGAGGCTTTTGGCTTTCTCAGGGCTAATCAAATCGTTGGAGAGCAGTTCGCCACTGAGGAAGTAGAGCGTTTTGTTATAACTCTGCAATTCGCCCTCGGTGATGCGATAGCCTTCCTCTAAGGTTTTCACGGTGAAGTTGAACACTGCTAACTCATCTTTGCTCACCTTTCCGTAGAGCTTCTTCACGTTGAACGACACCTTATACTCTGTGTCCTGCGACAGTGGTTTTTCGGGTACAAAACTCACCTCTGAAGGGTTGTTGCACACCACTTTCCCTTTTACGCTGGGCGAAACCTCAAAGAGGTCGAGATTGGGCACTTGTGCGATCTTATCCTTAGGGATAGGCTTATTGAGCACCACCCTAATAGGTGCGTGAGCCGATATGAGCCCACTGCTAAAACCTGAAATGTAATCCTTAAAAGCCAGCGGATTACTGTTGAAATTTACGTCTTTCTTGCACGCAAAGAGCGCCAAGAGCATTACCAAACAAAGGCTTAGTCGTTTCATAGTTGAATGTATTTATCGGGGGCAAAGATACATCTTTTTTCGAAATATAAAATGCAAAAAGTGAAAAATATTTGTAAAAAAAAGAAAACCACCTCTTCCGAGATGGTTTAATTTACCAAATGAAATATTTTTAAAATTCTATATCGTAATAATCAATACTGTTGTAAGGATGTGGTCCATTTTCTTGTGTGATATGTATTCTATCAATTTTTCTATACAGAATTTCAGGAGCAGAACCATTTTTCCATTCAGAAGCAAAGAATTGGATATCTTTCCCTTGGTCAAATTCACCTGATAAATTTTGCCCGTTGAAATGTAAGAAATATTCTTGCTTATGCCATTTAGAAGAACTTAGGAAATTCATATTAGGAGCACCTCCGTCCTCAAATCTAAAATAAAAAACATTTCTAAATCTATTGCCTTGTTGTTCTACTTTCGTCCAAGCCTTTACTTTTGCTACATCGAAACGGAATTCGTAAGGAAGCACAGTGATGTCTTTCTCCTTATCCTTATTACCATCAACTCTCTTATAAAAGCTAAAAGGAATTTCATAAGAACCAGCTTTCTTAGGAATGATATAGACCTTATAAGTATCTGCCTTGTAATAGGTGATTGCATAAGTAAGGATGTCTACTTTTGGAGCTTTTTGTCCTTCTCCTACATATGCTAACATTTCATAATCTTTAACTGGGTTGTTATAATATGCAGAAGATTCTATTGTCTGAGGTTTTATATACTCAACTTCCTTACCTGTATTATCTTCTAAATCAGTAATGGTAAATTCAAGTTCAATATGTTCTCCAAGCTTTACGTTCTCTAGCTTCTTTGTCTCTGTAACTAATGGTTTAAATGTTACACTTACTTTTGGAGTGTCATCGCCTCCACTGTCTTTACTGCAAGCGGCTAAACCAATAACCACACTTGCTAAAATTAAAAACATCTTTTTCATTGTTAAATTCTTTTATAATGTTTAATGCTGCAAAGGTACAAAATATATTTTACCCCCCCGTTTTAACAAAACTTTAACACTTTTTACAGCTTTGCCCCGCTCAAAATCCTACTTTTACCCTTGCTTTACCCAAAGACACAACAACAAAGCAGGCTACCCCTCAATGAGATAGCCTGCTCTCTATAAATTATAAACTAATCACTATTCGCTAACCTAAGGTACTTGCCTAAACTCTACCTCTTTATCAGTCTTGTCAACAATCAATATCTGAGCACTTTGGGCACTGTAACCCAAATCCTTACCCTCACTAACAGCGTATTTCAGAAATATACCTCCGTTGTAAGTGCGCTCCATTGCTCTTATAGTAATTTTTACTTCTTTCTCACTGGCAGGCGCTACAATTGCCAGCACTGTTTTTTTGCTAAAATCAATCGCTGTAGGGCGAGAAGTCATCGTAGTTGCCCCACCAAACACCTTGTCAAATTCCTCTTGATTGTCAATCTTTAAGGTTTCCACTTCGCTGTTCTGATAAGTGTTGTTCACAAAATAATTCTCTGCGTAAGCATAGCTCACCGCATTCTTACTATTGCCACACGAAGTGAGCGTCATAGCCAGTACTACCATACTAATCATTAATTTTTTCATTGTACAAAATCTTTTTAATTACTCGGCAAAAGTACAATATTCTTGCCAAACTACCAAACAAATCCAAAATTAATTAGAATTTTGCTTAAATCCTTGTACTGTATGTCTTTCACACCCTCCCTTTCTACTCTCCCCTGCCTACAACAGCCATACCTCCACAGCCTTGATTTTTGTATCAAGACAAAAGAAGTTAAATTAAAGAAAACCAACTAATTTTGAATATATCAATTGCTAAGAATCAAAATTTAAAAACTGCTTTATTGTTAATTAAAAATTATTTTATACTTTTATCTCCAATAAACGAAGAAAAATAGATTTTTGCATATATCACCACAAAAATGAAAACACTTTTTACCTTACTTGGAGCTCTGACAGCCTTTACTTGCGTAGCTCAAAAAGACGTTACCAAAACGCTCTTTATCTCGAATCACGACCAAGACAATCCTAAGAAAATCGCTGAGTTCTTTGAAAACAAACACGATACGATTATCGATTTTAAGGGTAAAACACTCAACTGTAAAGGTACTACCCTGCCTTTTGTCTTTCAAAACTGCCAGCGCATCACCTTGCGCAATCTCACTATAGACTTTGACCTGCCACACCTTCGCCAGCTCACTATCGTGAAGGTAAACAAACGCAAAGGCTATTGCTTGGCGCGTATTACAAACCCAGATTATTACGCTATTCGTGAGGGTAAACTGCATCTCTTTGGCGATGCAGCAGTGGCAGGAGGCAATTATGATTACGTGCCTGAAGTGGCGATGGCTTTCTCGCCTGATGGACACTTAGCCTATCGCCGCCCCAATGTGGATTTCTCCGTGCAACGCATCTCTGAGGTTGAAAAAGGCTTGCTCAAGATAGAAGGCTGGAGTCAAATTCCCTTTACACGTATCGGGGAGCGTTTTGCACTGCGCAATTACCAGCGCCCCACCCCTGCTATTTTCATCGATGGCTGTAAGGATATACGTTTAGAACATATTACAATCCGCTATGCGTGGGGTATGGGGGTGCTTGCTCAGATGTCGGAAAATATTACTCTTGACAGTGTTACAATAGGTATTGCCTCAACAACTGACCCCGCACAAAAGCGTTTTTTTACCACTCAGGGAGACGCAACGCATTTCTCTGGTTGTAAGGGATTGATCCTCTCTGAAAATGGACTCTATGAGGGAATGGCTGATGATGCTATCAATGTACACGGCACTTACTTACGCCTCACTGAGCGCATAGATAATCATACAGTACGCGCGCGTTATATGCATCCACAAACTTACGGCTTTAAGTGGGGAGAAGTAGGTGATACACTCCAAATCATACGCTCCAAAACAATGGACATTGTAGACACAGGCTACAAAATCACAGCTATAAAAGCAGTAGACGCCCCCTCTGATTTTGGAACAAAGGAGTTTGAAATACAGGTAGATAGACCGCTTCCTACTTTTGAAGAAGGCGAAAGCTACGGACTGGAAAACCTCACTTGGACACCTCAAGTCATCTTCAGAAACAACATAGTGCGCAACAACCGTGCACGGGGGGCGCTCTTTAGCACCCCGCGAAAAGTGCTCTGTAAGAATAATGTCTTTGACCATACCCACGGGGCGGCAATCCTCCTCTGTGGCGATTGCAATGGCTGGTACGAAACGGGGGCTTGTCGCAATGTAACCATAAGAGGCAACCGCTTTATCAATGCCCTAACAGCTAACTACCAATTCACCAATGCCATTATCTCTATTTACCCCGAAATCCCTGACTTAGTACATCAGAAAGGCTACTTTCACTCAGGCATCACCATTGAAGACAACACCTTTGAAACCTTCGACGAGCCCATACTCTATGCCAAATCCGTCGACGGACTTGTATTCAAAAACAACAAAGTCATCAAAAATAAAGCCTATAAACCTTTCCATAACAATAAGAAACCCATCTTATTAGAACGTGTTATCAACAGCAAAATAGAAGACATCTCTTATTAAAGAGGAACCTTCATAAATAAAGGGGCTACCTGAGTTTTTCAGATAGCCCCTTAGTTTATGAAACTACTGGCTCAAACGCCTACTTCAATTTTGCGTTGTTATGATGCCTATCGTGATCGCGTTGTGTCTTCTTCTGCATCTTTTTGTCAAAAGCCTCTTGTAGGTCAATCCCTGTTTGGTTAGCCAAGCAAAGCACTACGAACACCACATCAGCAAGCTCTTCCCCCAAGTCCTTATTCTTATCACTCTCCTTCTCCGACTGCTCACCATAGCGTCGTGCAATGATACGCGCCACCTCACCCACTTCCTCAGTGAGTTGTGCCATATTAGTTAGCTCGTTAAAGTAACGAACCCCGTGTTCTTTAATCCATCTGTCAACTTCAAGTTGAGCACCTTTAATATCCATCGCTTTTTATAATGTTTACTAATTGATTTCTATTTCAAATACTGAGGCTCAAAGTAAGCCACATCGGCAAAATCACCTCTCTGATAACGCTCGGTAGCAAAACGCACCATATCTCTTGCCTGCGGGAAAGCATTCTCTACAAATACCGCATTGGGGTGAGTGCATATCGCCGAAAACTTCTTAGCTCCATCACCCAGAAAGATCACCTTTCCTTCATTGAGGTACTCCGAATAGCTATCCGCATCGAGTATTTTAGCCTCTGAAGGCGATACAAACTCGTAACGATCATTCAGCACTGCTGAATACACCTCCATACGGCGCGCATCTATCATCGGGATGATACACCTTCCTTGCACCTGCGAGGCTAATATCTGCAACGTGGGGATGGCTATCAGAGGCTTCCCTAAGGCAAAACACAAGCCCTTTGCCGTAGCCACGCCTATGCGCAAACCCGTGTACGAACCCGCTCCTCCACTGACGGCAATCGCATCCAAATCGCCCAAAGAAACACCCGCCTGCGGAAGTACCTCCTCAATAAACGTGTGCAAATGCTCCGAGTGTGTGAACTTACCTGTGTTCTCCGACTGCTCCGCTAGCAACTCCTCACCACGCGACACCGCCACTGAGCAGTTCACCCCCGAAGTTTCTATATATAATATTGTCATTGTCTAATCCTTCTTTATGCAGAAACCACCATCACTATTTCTCCCTTGATAGCCTTCCCTTCGTAATAAGCGAGCAATTCAGAAAGCGTACCCCGCTGCGTCTCTTCGTGTATCTTGGTAATCTCGCGCGAAATGCTCGCCTTCCTATCCCCACCAAAGACCGCGATGAAGTCCCCCAGTGTTTTGAGTAGTTTATGAGGCGATACGTAGAAAATCATCGTCTTTTTCTCCTCTGCAAGTTGCTGCAAGCGCGTCTGCCGCCCTTTCTTATCAGGCAAGAACCCTTCGAAAACGAACCTATCATTCGGCAAGCCACTATCCACCAGCGCAGGCACAAAAGCAGTAGCCCCTGGTAAGCACTCTACAGCTACTCCAGCAGCTAAACACTCGCGTACCAACAAAAACCCTGGGTCGGAGATCGCAGGCGTACCTGCATCAGTGATAAGCCCCACCGTAGTGCCACTCTTGATACGCTCTACCCAGCCCTCTACCACCTTGTGCTCATTGTGTTGGTGATAGCTTTGCATTGGCGTATGGATGTCGTAGTGCTTCAATAGCTTACTACTGGTACGCGTATCCTCAGCCAGAATCACATCAACTTCTTTGAGCATACGTAGTGCGCGTAGAGTGATGTCCTCTAAATTTCCAATAGGGGTGGGGATAAGGAACAACTTACTCATTACACCTCAAAACGCTTCAAAAGAAGACTCAAAAAGCGTTCCTCAAACTCTTCCTTACCTTTCCAATAATTATACGTAGGCTTGATCTCCTGCTCGATGAATACCGCAGCCTCCTGCATACTTTCGGCCTCGCTCACACGCTTTACAACCTTGTTGTATTCGCTCTCACTGCCGAAGAAAAGTTTCTGGATAAAAGCCAACCGATCGTTAAGCCCAATCTGTACTTCCTTGCCAAATTTGTCATTGACTGATTTTACGGGCTTAATATCTATTGAAGTGTCTCGCTTGTCAAACACCGTATTTTGCGATTGCGAGATAAACTCCTCAAGCGAGGGCGTTTGCTTCAAGATTTCACGTTGAGGGCTGCTGTCCAACTGCTGAATAAACTGCTGTGCATCTACCTGCTCTACTGGTCGTGGTTCCTCACGTTGTGCTTTGGGGATTACGAACTCAGGCTCATCAGTCACCTCCTTCATAATAGGCGTACTCACCTTCTTTCCAGAGGTTTGTATAGGGATATCTATCGCCTCAGCATCTGCCACTGTTCTCCGTTTAGGCGACACTGGCGATACCTCAGGTTCCATCGCTACAAAAGCAGACTTATCTCCCTTCTCTTTCTGAATGCTTTTAAGGGGCTTCACCTCTTCCACCGCTTTCACACCTATATCAAAGATATCCTCCTCACGGTTCTCTTCGATAAATTCAGCCACCTTTTGCATAGTGCGATCCCTACGCTGTTCGGCAACACCAAGGGTGTCGTAGTATTTCTCTACAAAACTCAGTATCGTAATCTTCTCACTGAGCCTACCTGCTTGCTTAGTAAGTTGCGAAAAATCATACTGTCCTGCTGAAGCAATAATGTCTTCGGCTAAAGCGATAAGCTCGCGTTGTAATTCTTCTTTCATTGTAATTATTATTTTTACACTGTTAAAATTCACCATTGACCCCATCAAAGGAAAGGTATTCTATCTATCTTTTCATTTAGAGCGACAAAAGTACAGCAAAAACAAATACACTCCAAATAAAAACACATCTTTTTACTCAAACCAGAAAGAATAAGCCATCACGGAAATAAAAATAACAGAGAGAATATTCAGTACAAAGCCCGCTTTTATCATATCGCGTTGGCTTACCATCCCCGTGCCGTAGGCAATTGCATTCGGAGGCGTTGCCACAGGCAACATAAAGGCACACGATGCCCCCAGCCCTATGATCAGCGACAGCCCCAGAGGGTTCATACCCATACTCTCAGCTACCGAAATAAAGATAGGCACCAGCAGCGCTGCACTTGCCGTATTCGAGGTAAACTCCGTCAAGAAAATAATAAACGTAGCCACCAAAAGCCCTATCACAAAATAGCTCTTACCATCCACCAAGAACTGCACTGAATCCACCAGTGCCTTACTCGCCCCCGAACTGATAAGGATAGCACTCAGCGAGAGCCCCCCACCAAAGAGCATTAGCACGCCCCAGTCCGTTTGTTCCTGTATTTGTTTCCACTCAGCCACTCCCGTCACACATATCAAGATGGCTGCAATCATAGCTACCACCGCATCGAAATCAGTAATCCTGTCAATATGCAATATTTGCGACATCAGCTCATTGAGCTTATCCCCGAATATCCAGCACAACGCCGTCGCCACAAAGATAGCAATAGTGATATACTGCTTCGCATTGAGCTTCTCGTGCCATTCTTCTTGCGCTATCTTAATATTGAGCTTCGGACGAAACACCACGTACATCACCCCAAGCATTATAGGCATCAAGCCCAGTACCGTAGGCATCCCATAGCGAAGCCATTCCGAAAAACTAATATTGAGCTGCGAAGCCACAATCGCATTCGGTGGACTCCCCACTAAGGTGCCCATTCCACCAATGCTGGCACTGTATGCAATCCCTAAAATCACAAAAGCGTAAGTCCCTTTATGTTCCTTATAATCTACATTCTTCAGCATCCCTATCGCCAACGGAATAATCATAGCCGCCGTAGCCGTATTGCTGATCCCCATCGAAAGCACCGCCGTAACCATCAGTAGCAAAAACACGGCGATCATAAAATTGCCCTTAGCCAACCCAATAACCTTATGCGCTATGTACTTGTCCAAGTTCTGAACGCTCAGCGCAGTGGCAATGGCAAAACCACCAAAAAACAAAAATATCGTAGGGTTAGCAAACGCCTGCAAAGCGGGCTTCGTATGCTCCAGCCCCAAGAGGATTGCCAGCACAGGCACCGACAGCGCCGTAACGGTAATATGCAGCGCCTCCGTAAGCCACAAAATAGCTATAAAAACCAACAACGCCAAGCCCTTATTCGTCTGCTCCTCATAAGGCAAAAACAAATAAAGTAAAACTCCAATTGCCAAAGCCAGCCCTATAATTGCAGGCTTCTTAAACAAATTCGTCATCATAATCTTATCATTTTATATTTAGGTACACAACAATATTTAGGGCAAGCTACCCCTTAGAGAGTATCTCTACCCCTTTTTGCAACAACAAATTGTTAGGAATAGAAATCTCCTCCCCCTGCTCAGTCCTGAGCAAAGTGTAAAACGACTGTATCTCTACAATCCGCGCCTCTATCGGGAAATCCTTATCAAGCAACCTTATCTTATCCCCTATCTTAAACGGAAACGAGAAAAACAAAATAATCCCCGCCGTCACATTACTCAGTATCGACCACTGCGCAAAAAAAGCCACCCCAATAACCGTCAATACCGACGATATAAACAAAAACAACTGCTCAGGCTTAATCCCCCAAATCGATACAATAATGATTAGCGACAAAGCAAACGCCAAATAATCAATGTACTTCCTCACCAAGCCCTTCCTACTATTACCTATATTCGCCTGCTGAGCCACCTTGTTAATCACCTTATTGATAAGATACCTCAGCACCACAAAAACCACAATCGTAATCGCAGTAGCTACAAACTGATTAAAATACTCTTTGAAAAATATCCCTTCGTGATTACTCGCTATATTTTACACGGCAAAAATAAAAAGAAAAATACAAACCGCCAAATAAAATCACAAGAAAATAAAAAAAGTCCGATACTTAACATATCGGACTTTTCCATTAACCAACCAAAACTTTAAATTATGAAAACTATTATTTGAAGTTTTACAATGAGCTACCACCCTCATTGCGATGCAAAGGTACGACGAATTTGTAACATAGCAAGTATTTTTCTGACTTTAACAAAACTTTATTACCATCACCCCCATTTCGCCGCCTTTTTTAAGAAACTTTAAGGATTTTGAAAATCAAATTTTAAGGCTTCTTTTACACTAATTGAGTCCCAGAAACTTACTACGGGCAAGCATACTCGCCCCCAAAACCCCCAATCGTTCGCCCAATCTGCTCACACGGATAGTCGAATCCTTGCTCACCAAGTTCAGCGAATACTTCTTTATCGCACTGCGCAAAGGCAACAACAAATAATCACCCGCAGCCGCCATAGCACCGCCAATCACCACTAATTCAGGGTTGTACAAGTTGATCAAGCCCGCTATATGCTTTCCCAAAGTGTTGCCAATCTCCTCAATTAGCTCAATGGCAAGCATATCCTCCTCATTCGCCGCATTGATAATATCTTCCAAACTGATATTCGCATAATCATTCTTGCCCGCCTGCTGCGTAAGCTGCGAAGAATAACCCCCTATGAGCTTCTCAATAAACTTACGGTGCAAATATGAGCCTGAAGCCTGCGTCTCTAAGCAACCCTTCTTCCCACAATGGCACAACATCTCATTGTCAAAGGCAGGAAGATGTCCAAACTCACCCGAGAACCCCGACTTGCCGTAGTACAACTGCCCGTTCATAATCACACCCAAGCCCAAACCCCAATCCACATTCACGAACAAGATATGCTTCTCCCCCTTCACACACCCCTTCATATACTCGCCATACGCCATCGCACGCGAGTCGTTGTCAATCGTCACATTAATCCCAAAACGCTCCTCAAAAACCTCCGTCAAAGGGCGCTCATCAAAATAAAAAAAACTATAACTATGCCCCGACTGCGAGTTCACACGCCCCGAAATATTCACCCCTATACTCAATATCTTCTCCTTCGGCACCACCGTATGCGCAATAAAATCCTCCACAATAGCACATAGCGCCTCAAAGTGCTCCAACGAATGGCTCATCTCAAAAGGAACATCCATCTGCGCATCGATCAAATCGCCCTTAAAGTTAATCAAACCCACATTCACCCCAAAGCGCTTCACATCCACACCCACAAAGTAACCCGAGTTCTCATTCAGCCCATACACATTCGGTCGCCGCCCACCAAGGGTCTCCTGCTTACCAAAATCCATCACGATGCCGTCCTCCAGCAGCTCCACCACCAGCTTAGTCACCGTCGGGATGCTCAAGTTCAGCTCCCGCCCCAAATCCGCCAAAGTGCAATCACCATTATTAATATGATACCCAATAATGTCTTTCTTAAGCGATGCGCTCTTAACGCCCATTTTCACTTCTTCCAAAAACTTTAAACTCATATTACATTCACATTTAAATCCAAAACGCAAAATTAATAAAATAAATTAAAAAACCACACCTCCCACAAACATTTTTTAATAAATGCGAAAAACTTCCCCCTACAACGAGAAATATTCCCCACAACCCACAACGAAGAAAGAACGGACAAAGAACGAAGCGACAGCAGTCAGTAGAGAGCAACCCTACCCATTAACTGAAAAATTTATTCAATATTCATTGCACATTAAACAATATTTCGTACCTTTGCCCTCTGAAAAGAACTAACTATCGCATCACGATGATTGATACAATAAAAGAGCACATCGCTAAAATTGAGGCTTTTACTGCCAAAACAAAAGACGAACTCGAGCAGTTTCGCATCCAATATCTTGGTAAAAAAGGCGTCCTAAACGACTTCTTCACTGCCTTTAAGTCCGTGCCTAATGAAGAAAAGAAAACCTTTGGGCAGGTAGTCAACGAACTAAAAAGCAAAGCAGAAGCCAAAGTGCAACAACTGCGCGACCTCTTAGAAAACACCCAAGAAAGCACAGGCTCCTATGGCGACCTCACCCGCCCCGCTACCCCCTTCCCTATTGGGGCACGCCATCCCATCTCAATAGTGAAAAACGAGATCGTGAAGATCTTCTCTAACATAGGCTTTAACGTATCCGAAGGCCCCGAGATTGAAGATGATTGGCATAACTTCACCGCACTGAACCTACCCGAATACCACCCCGCCCGCGATATGCAGGACACCTTCTTCATCCAAACCTCACCCGACATCCTCCTACGCACCCACACCAGTTCGGTGCAAGTGCGCTATATGGAAGACCATCAACCACCGATACGCACCATCTCCCCAGGGCGCGTGTTCCGCAATGAGGCGATCTCAGCGCGCTCACACTGCCTGTTCCATCAAGTAGAAGGGCTGTATATTGACAAGGACGTCTCCTTTGCCGACCTCAAACAGACGATCTTGTACTTCACTAAGCAAATGTTTGGGAAGTCAAAAATACGCCTACGCCCCTCCTACTTCCCTTTCACCGAGCCGAGTGCCGAAGTGGATATCTACTGGGGCTTAAACAACGAGGTGGACTACCGTATCACCAAAGGCACAGGCTGGCTTGAAATTATGGGCTGCGGAATGACCGACCCCAACGTGCTCAAGAACTGCAATATCGACCCTGAGGTATACAGTGGTTTTGCCTTCGGTATGGGCGTAGAGCGCATTGCAATGCTCCTCTACCAAATAGGCGATATCCGTATGTTCTACGAAAACGATGTGCGCTTCTTAGAGCAGTTCAAAGCGAACCTTTAACCATTGATAAATCTTATCATCTCAGCCACTGCACTATATTTACAAGAAATATTTAACTCCCCTGTACTGAGTTTGGCAAAGTATTTGTACTTTTGCAAAATATTATCAAATAATGAAAAGTAATATGAGTGTAACAACTTTATCATTCGAAGTGGATATGCCAGCAGAGGAAGTAACCCGCTTAAAGGAAACCATCCGTTCATTTGGTGTTAAAGACATCAAAGAAGAGCAAGAAACCACGGTAAAAGTGCCAAAATCACAGGTACTTTCTATCTTGCGTGGAATTGAAGATGTAAAAGCTGGACGATATATCACTAGTGAAGAAATGCATAAAAAGATTGACGCTGAGTTTGAACAATGGGAGCAAAGACAATAAATTGGACAACAGAGGCTGACAATGAATTTACAGCAATTCGTATTTTTGGAATAATTACCACCTTTCGACATCCTACTCTAAAAAACTAAGAGACGAGGTCCGACGTATTGAACAAATAATATTAGACTTCCCAGAGTCATTCCCTATTGTAGGTGACAATATGCTCACAGGAATAAAAGTACATAGAGCTGTTGTGCAAGAGAATTTTAGTCTTTTCTATCAAATAGAAAATGATGCTATCTTTGTAATCTCTTTCCGTGACAATCGCAGAGATCCACAAGGTCTTACTCATATCATAAAATTTTCAAATAACTAACTTATTTTAATGGAAACATTTCTAATAAAAGCTGCTCAGCTAATCTTGAGCTTATCTATCTTAGTCGTATTACACGAGCTGGGGCACTTCATCCCAGCCAAAATCTTTAAAACACGCGTAGAGAAGTTCTTTCTCTTCTTCGATGTGAAGTTCGCCCTCTTTAAGAAAAAGATCGGTGAGACTGTCTACGGCATTGGCTGGCTACCCTTAGGAGGCTATGTCAAAATCGCAGGGATGATCGATGAGAGTATGGATAAAGAGCAGATGGCACAACCCCCTCAGCCTTGGGAATTCCGCTCCAAACCCGCTTGGCAACGCCTGATCATTATGGTTGGCGGGGTAACGGTAAACCTCCTACTCGGTTTCTTTATCTATGCAATGATACTCTTTGTTTGGGGCGAAAGACAAGTAAAAGCTGACGGACTACCTGACGGCTTCTCTCCAAGTCCTATTATGCAGAGCTATGGCTTTAAGAATGGAGACATCGTCACCAAAGTAAACGGTAAACCCTTAGAAAATATATTAGACATCAATAAGTACTTACTTCTACACGATGTAAGTAATCTCACGGTGCAGAATGCCGATGGCAGTACTCGTAGCATTTCTTTACCTGATTCTATAGGGATGCAGCTCTTCCACGCAGGCGAGATGACAGCCCTCTCTCCACGCTTCCCCGCAGTCATTGACTCAGTAATCAATGGTAGTGCTGCGGCTAAGGCAGGTTTGCAAAAGGGTGATAAGATACTCAGTGCAGGCGATACTCCTACTGACTTCTACGATGAATTCGTCACTACTATCCAACAAACCAAAGCTGGTGACACACTACCTATGATGGTAAAACGAGGAGAAGAGCGCATAGCCCTTGCCATAGTGCCTGAGGTAAAAGATGGTCGAAAGATAATCGGGATCTATACTGCTACCGCTGCGTCAAATATAAAAATTACAGAGAAGAAATACAGCCTCGGAGCTGCCTTTGCTAACGGAATTTCTTACGGCTATGATGTGTTGCGCGATTATGTGTCACAGTTTAAGTTTGTATTCACCAAAAAAGGTGCCACCCAAGTAGGTGGCTTTGGCACCATAGGCAAGCTCTTTCCTGCTCAATGGGACTGGCTCTCTTTCTGGCATGCCACAGCTTTTATTTCCATCATCTTAGCATTTATGAACATACTGCCTATCCCAGCCCTCGATGGTGGGCACGTGGTATTCCTACTATACGAAATTGTTACAGGGCGCAAACCAAGCGAAAAGGTTCTGGAAGTAGCTCAGATGGTTGGCTTTGTAATCCTCATAGCAATATTGCTTTACGCCAACGGTAACGACCTCTACCGAGCCATATTCAAATAAATTAGAGGCTAATAGACAGAGAGCAGGGGTCAGTAATCAGAGTGAGCCATATAGGTAATTCTGATTGCTGACCCCTGCTCTCTGATTATCTATATCTGTTAAAGTGTGTTAATATACTTGACATATCAATAAAACATTCTATTTTTGCAGCCTGAACAAACTTAGAATAATTTTAAATTAAATAACCAATGAGATATATCATTAGCACACTCGCAATAGCTTGGGCTTGCATAAGCAGTGCCTTAGCACAAGAAACCATTGCCGTAGAAGGGCGCGTAACTGATGCAAAGCACCAACCCATAGGTGGTGTAGCGATAGTAGTCAAAGGTACTAACGTAGGAACAGCTACCAACGAAAAAGGCGGTTATCACCTGCGGAACGTGCCTGTAGGGAAGCAAACTTTTGTTTTTAGCTGTATTGGCTTTAAGGATTACATCATAGAGGTAGAAGCCGAACCCTCTAAAGCTCCCATTGTTATCAATGCTCAATTAGAAGCCGAGACCACTGCCCTGCAAGAAGTAGAAGTCATAGGGCGTAAGGAACGCACTTATAAGAACACCAATTCCTTCGTAGGGACGAAGACGGCTTCTGCTCTTAAAGATGTGCCGCAATCCATAGGCTACGTTACCAAAGAGCTGATCCTCGACCAAGGGGCAACTACCGTTAATGAAGTGGTGAAGAACATCAGCGGGGTGAACCAATACACCACTTACAACGACTTCTCCATTCGCGGCTTTCGCGCTACGGGCAATCGTGGGTCGGGTAACTTAGTAAATGGTATGCGCTCTCAAAGTAGCCTATGGCGGCAATCTTCATTGGCAAATATTGAGCGTGTGGAGGTCATCAAAGGTCCTGCTTCAGCCCTCTATGGTAATGCAGCTCCTGGGGGTATCATCAACCGCGTTACTAAGAAGCCACTCTTGGAACGCCGCAATAGTGTATCAATAAGTGCAGGCAGTTGGAACGCGCTAAAGACTTATGGTGACTTCACCGGCCCGCTGAATGAGAAAAAGACAATGCTTTACCGTCTCAACCTTGGCTATGAGAAAACCGATACTTTCCGCGATCTTCAAGGGTATGACAACTACATCGTTGCACCTTCATTCTCCTATATCCCCAATGAGAAAACAAGCCTGAATGTTGATTTTGTCTATCAGTATTTCAATGGGAAAGTAGACCGTGGGCAGCCCTTCCCTTACGGAGGCAGTCTCTATGACACCCCGATCTCAATGTCAATGAGTGCTGCCAATGATTTCCTAAAAGAAAAACAACTCAACACAACCATTGGCTTTACGCATCATTTCACAGATAACATCTCACTGAACGCTACTTACCTCAACTCTTCTTATGATGAGGATCTGCAAGAGCACCTACAAGCCAATGCTTATTACAAACAGATAGGTAACGACTTCCGTTATGCCGATCCTAACAAAGTGCTGATGAACGCGACCTTGCGCAAACGTTACTACGTTAATAACAGCATCAACGCTTATATGAATTTCAACTTCAATACGGGTGGGATAAAGCACAAACTATTGGTGGGCTATGATTACTTCAACTCTGAGTACAAGCACGGCTCTAACATCACCGCACAGGGCTATGTGAATAAGAATGGCACCAGCACCTCAGGCACTTACACCACCACTGCCAATGTGCTGGCAGGTAGCGTGCAAACCCCTACTACAAATGTGCCTGTTTTTGATATGCTCAACCCTGCAGAGGGCAATGCTTATAAGAACATCAGTAAGTACATCTTTAAGGCTAATGCCTTAGCACCTTATGAGGAGTACTCTCACGCCATCTACGCACAAGACCAATTGGAGTACGATATCTTCAAGCTGCTTATTGGTGTGCGACAAGAGTACTACACTGAAATACTCAATAAGGGAGTAACCACAGGCAAAAACAAAGAGGCAAAAGCAGAAACCAAAGCCTTCATTCCGCGCATAGGCTTAGTGATTGCTGCCTCAGACAACATCAACCTCTATTCCACTTGGGTAAAAGGCTTCCAGCCCCAGAGTTCGAATATACAGGCAGAACCCGACCGCTATGGGGGTCCTTTTGACTATGAAAAAAGCGAACTTTACGAAATAGGCTTGAAGACGGAGTGGTTCCGTCGCCGCCTCTCAGCTACCATTTCTGTGTATAGGATACTACAAGAAAATTCTTTAGAGGCAAGTGCGCGTCCGAACCTGCCTGATTGGCGTATCCCTGTGGATATGCGCTCAGAGGGTGTAGAGATCGATGTGGCGGGGCGCATCTTCCCTCATTGGAGCATCATTGCTAACTACGCTTACACGGATGCCCGCATCACCAAGCTAAAAGAGCCTGGCGACCTGCGCGACGTAAATATACAACGCCCTTCTACACCTTTCCACGCTGCGAATTTCTGGACGAAATACATCATTCCTAAGGGGGCATTGAAGGATTTAGGTGTAGGCGTCGGGGTGAACTACGTCAGTGAGCGTCTCGGGCAAGTAGGGCGTCGCGCTACTGCCACCACTTACCCCGATTACACCTTGGTGAACGCTGTGCTCTACTACCGCGTGAGCGATGTGCAGTTGCAGCTCAACGTCAATAATGTGCTCAACCGCACGTATTGGATAAGTGGATATGACAACCTGCGCAACTTTCCTGGGGCACCACGCCATATCAACGCAACGGTAACTTATCAGTTTTAAAGAGAGGGCAGCACTATAAAGGCTGTTGAAGCATTGTATAAGCCTCATTAATATAGCCGTAAATATCGCGACTGAAGAGGTTGTTCTCGCCTGCTTTGATTGACTTTTCTCTGCCTAAGCGCACAATGATGACGCCATCGGTGGGGGCTACTATCACGTATTGCCCCAAGTGACCGCGCATCATAAAGAAGTGCTTGCCTTTATAGTCGAGTAACCACATTCCATAGCCATACTCAGGGGCATCGGCAAAGCGCGGGCGCAGTGAGGTTTCGACGAAAGTGCTGTCCAAGAGCTGAGTGCCATTCCATCGCCCTTTATCGCGATAGAGTTTCCCTAAACGGGCGAAGTCGCGTGCATTAGAGGCGATGCAGCAATAGGCTTTCTCCAGTCCATCTTCTTTGCTATCGAGCTGCCATAGTGCGTCGCTTTCGCAACCCACCGGTTGCCATAGTCGCTCCGTTAGGTATCCGCTCAGGCTCCGTTTGGTAGCTTTCTCTATGACCATCCCCAATAGGAGGGTATTGCCGCTTTGATAGACGAACTCTCTGCCTGGGGGTGTGACGATCTTTACACCGAGCATCGCTTTACGGAAGTCGGTATCGAAATAAGCGCGGGTGGTGATCGAAAAGGGGTTGTAATACGCCTCATCCCAGTTGGAGCCTGAAGCCATTGAGGCGAGATCGCCCACGGTGAGGCTTTGGGCTAAGCCTGTGCGGAACTCAGGCAGGAAGTCGCCTACTTTTTGGTCTAAGCCTTTGATATAACCCTCGGCGATGGCTTTGCCCAGCAGGGCGCAGACGTATGACTTTGCCATTGAGAAGGAATTGCTTTTGGTTGTGGTGGTATAGCCCTCGAAATACTGTTCGTGCCAGAGGCTGTCGCCTTTGATAATCAAGAAAGCTGTGGTGCCATAGCGTTTGTGCAGCGCTTTTAGGGCGGGGGTGGCAGGCACTTTGTTGTAATCGGGGTGCACTGGCCAAGGGGTGGGCGCAGTACTTTTCTCGATGGTGCGGTTGTCGAAATAGGTGTAGTCGTCGAGAAAGGTAGTGGTGTGCCCAGTGCCGTAGACAATACGTACAGCCTTTAGCACATAGCATAGCCCAAGGCATAAGTAAGCCCAATGGTAAGGGCGATAATAAGCAATAATGCAAGGAGTATTTTTTTAAAGGTCTTCATAACTGGGAGATTTTTTTACAAAGGTAGAGGTTTTTAGTGAATAATGGATAATGTATAGTGCATAATTTTTATTAGGAGTGCAGAGCTATGTTTGGCTAAAAAAGGGGTTAGGGCAAGGGGAAAGTGGCGGTAATATAAGGATAAGAGTAGGATTTTTAGACTTTTAATCTTTAGTAGTTGATATATCCAAAATTAGTTGATTTTCTTCAATTTAACTTCTTTTGTCTTGATACAAAAGAAGCAAAAAATCAAGGCTTTGGATGCTTAGGCGAGAAAGGCAGAAGCCCCTCGCTGAAAATCCCTAAACTCGCTGTCGCTCAAACAGTAGGGATTTTCCACGCTCGTGTCTTTGCCTTTCTCAGCCACGCCTCCAAGGCCAACGCAGATCGTAAAAGCGAGCTGTGAATGGCACAGAGGAAAAAGTTTAAACAGATTTTTTGTTTTCTGAGGGATTTGCAACATTATAAGTGTTAAAGTCAGTGTTAAAGTTTTGTTAAAACGGGGGTAAAATATATTTTGTAATTTTGCGGCATTAAACATTATAAAAGAATTTAACAATGAAAAATGTAGCGTTTTTAAAAAGTGCCTTAATGGCAGTAAGTATTTTGTTTTTCGCAGCAAGCTGCAGCAAAGACAAAGAGGAGAGTAAAGAAGATCTTATACAGGGGACTTGGTTCTTAACCTCTAATGGTGGAGCTCCTGTAGATAATGATTTGTCGCCAAAAATAGTTTTCGCAAATAACAAAGTGACTATTACAAGCGTTTACAAGAATGAACAAGATAAAATAGTAGAAGAATCCGAAGAAGGTACATTCCGCATTGAGGGGAATACATTAATCCTTATCAGTAGTAAAATGGTAGAGGGTAGAACTGAAATTGTAAGCCTTACAAGTTCAGAGATGGTGTTAAAAACAAAAAGAGGGATAGATGTATATCGCAGAACAAAGATTGCTTATGAAGAAGTACACGCAACTCAGAAATCACTGCAAGGCACTTGGAATCTGAATACTTATAATGGCACATCTGTTACCGATGAACAGATGAAGAAATCAAACTTGGTGATTGCAGATGATAACTTCACTCTGACTACTTACGAGGATGGAAAAGAGAAAGTGGTAAAAGGCACTTTTGTAATAGAAAAGGGCAATAGAATTATAGTAACTGAGTCGGCACAAAAAACAGCAAGATATCAGGTAGTGATTTTAGAGAAGGATAAACTTTCTATTAAGCTTATGAGTGAAGATGATGTTTTAGGGTTTGTGAAGAAATAAATCCTGCGGTTGTAAAATAAAGTAAAGAAGAACCACCTCTTGCGGGGTGGTTTTTTATTTTACAGTAAAAATTTATCTATTGTTCATTATCTATTAATCACTATCTTTGCAGCCTGAAAAGAAGTTAATGACGGAACTTACTCCCATAGAATTACAACTGCAAACCTTGCCGTTGGAGCCTGGCGTCTACCAGTTCTACGACAAGGCGGATACGCTTATCTACGTAGGCAAGGCAGTTAGCCTCAAAAAGCGGGTGTCGTCCTACTTTGCTAAGAACCACAGCAGCGTAAAGACGCGAATGCTGGTACAGAAAATAGCCCGTATTGAGCACATAGTCGTAAAGAGCGAAACCGATGCGCTGCTCTTAGAGAATAACCTCATCAAGCAATATCAGCCGCGCTACAACATCCTGCTAAAGGACGACAAGAGTTACCCTTGGATATGCGTCAAGAAAGAACGATTTCCACGGGTGTTCTACACGCGACGTATGGTCAAAGACGGGTCGCTTTACTTTGGTCCGTATACCAACGTAAAGGCAGTACGTGCGCTGCTTGACCTCATTCGCGAGCTCTATCCGCTGCGCACTTGCACCTATGACCTTTCTGAGGAGAATATCCGTGCTGGCAAGTTTAAGGTGTGTTTGGAGTATCACTTAAAGAACTGCAAGGGTCCTTGTGAGGGGCTGCAAACCGAAGCTGATTACAATGCGAATATTGAAGAGATTGTACAGATACTCAAAGGGAATTACAAAGAAGCCTTAGCGCACTTTAAGAGCGAGATGATGGCATTGGCTGGCGAGCTGCGCTTTGAGGAGGCACAGCGGGTAAAGCACAAGGTGGAAGTGCTTGAGAACTATCAGGCGCGCTCTACCATCGTCAGTGCAAGGGTTACCAACGTAGATGTACTGAGCATCGTCTCCGATGAGGAGTATGCTTATGTGAACTTCTTGCAGGTGGTGTATGGGGCTGTGGTACGCGCTCATACCATTGAAATCAAAAAACGCTTAGAGGAAACCGACGCCGAGCTTTTGGAGTATGCGCTTTTAGATTTACGTGAGCGTGAGTTTGCTACTTCTAAGGAGGTAGTTGTGCCTTTTGTCATTACCTTGCCCGAAGGCTTAACCCTTACAGTGCCTAAGAGTGGAGAGAAAGCAAAGCTACTCGAACTCTCACTGCGCAACGCCAAGCAGTACCGCGCTGAACGCTTTAAGCAGGAGAAAATAGTAGACCCTGAGCGGCATACCAACCGCATTCTCACCCAAATGCAGCGCGACCTGCACCTCTCGGTACCCCCAGCGCATATTGAGTGCTTTGACAACTCGAATATACAGGGCACTAACCCTGTGTCGGCTTGTGTGGTGTTTAAGAATGCCAAGCCCAGCAAAAAGGACTATCGGCATTTTAACGTAAAGACCGTAGAGGGACCTAATGACTTTGCATCTATGGAAGAGGCTGTTTTTAGGCGTTATCGTCGTCTTTTGGATGAAGAGCAACCTTTGCCTCAACTCATCATCATTGATGGTGGAAAAGGGCAACTTTCGTCAGCTTTAAAGGCATTAGAGGCTTTGGAGCTTCGCGGTAAGATAGCCATCGTAGGTATTGCCAAGCGTTTGGAAGAAATCTACTTCCCTGAGGATCCTATCCCGCTTTACTTGGATAAGCGTTCAGAGACCCTACGCGTCATTCAGCAGCTCCGCGATGAAGCACACCGCTTTGGCATCACCTTCCATCGACAGAAGCGCAGTAAGGCAGCTATTGTATCAGAACTAAGTGCTGTTGAAGGTATTGGCGAAAAGACCCAAGAGACATTGCTAAGGCACTTTAAGTCGGTCAAGCGCATCAAAGAAGCGTCTCTTGAGGAGATTACTGCCACTGTGGGTAACCATAAGGCTAAGAAAGTGTGGGAGTATTTTCATAATAGATAAGAAATTAAAGAAACAGCAAATCCTGAGAGTATTTCTACTCTCGGGATTTGCTGTTATTATAGGAAGTTTATCAAATCTCTCTATTCTCAGTTATCGTTAGCTTTTCTCAATATCCTCCTCATCGTAAAGCTCGCGGTGATAAGATACACCCCGCAGAGTACCCAGATCGCTATCCAGAACTCTTTGATGGTGCTTAGCTCTGCTCCCATTTGGGTGAGGGAGACGAAGCCCTTAGCCCCCCAAGTGCTGGGCAGCACATAGCTCAGGGCGGTGATCCACTGAGGGAAGAGGTTGGACGGCCACGAGAAGCCTGTTATCATCATTGCGGGCAGAGAGGTGTACATCACTACCATTATGGCATCTTCACGGCGGCGGAAGAAGGTGAGTAGCGTAAGCCCAAAGAAGACGACTGCCAGCAAGAAGGGTATCATAAAGACTACCACAGGCAACACTGCGGAGCGCAACGGGATACCATAAAGCGGCATCACGATACCTAAGAAGATGATGAGGATCACCATTGCTAAGAGCAGATAGGCGGTGGCTTTGCCCATCACGATAGGCATTGCCCCGAAGAAGCTATCGGAGTCGGGATAGATGCGGTGGAGCTTTTTCTCCTCGCGCATTGTGCCCCCAAGCATACCCACGGCGGTGAGCATCGTGGTCTGGAAAACGATGATGAGCACCACAGGGATTAGTGCGGTTGCATACCCCCCCGAAGGGTTGTAAAGATTGACGACCTTCGCGCTCACGGGCGATACCTCGCTGCGGGCTTGGGTGGGGAGCTTGCCCTGCGCACTGATTTTCTTGATGCGTACCCCTGCACTCATATAGGTGGCGGAGAGCTTTACGGCGGTTACTACTTGCTTGTAATAGAGCATATAAGAGCCATCGGCATAGACGGAGAGGGTGGGCTGCTCACCGCGCTGGAGGTTGCGCCCAAAGTCGCGAGGGATGATGACCACCCCACGCACGTCTCCGCGTTGGAATGCCTCGCCTGCTTCCTCTGTGGTGGTGTAGGAGGCGCGTATCTGTGCTTGCGAGGTGGCATCGATCATCCGCAGCAGCTGTCGGCTGGTGGCGGTGTTGTCCTCATCGATGACGCCAATGGGCAAATCCTCAAGTACCTCGCTGGAATAGAGGTAGGTGTAGGCAAACGCTACTAAGATAGCGGAGACGACAAAGGAGAAGAACACGGACTTGTCGCGGAAGATAAATTTGAGTTCCCAGCGCATTGCTTTGGTGAAAGCGGCTGAGGAGCGATAGATGTAACTGCTAATTCTTTTCATAACCACCTGCTTTTAAGTGTTTAACGAATCGGGGGTAAGCCAACGCAAAGAGGAGTGCGAAGAGCAGTAGCGAGAAGAGGCCTTCCCACGCCATTGCAAAGGGTACGCCCTTGACGGCACGATTGACGAAGTACTCCACGAAGTGCGTAAAGGGAAAGAGTTGTGCCACGATGCGCATCATAAAGGGCAAGCCCTCAATGGGATAGGTGTAGGCAGCGAAGGAGAATGCCAAGGCAGTGAAGCCGCTGCCTATGGTGAGCGCGGCACGGAAGTCGGGCGCAAAGCTCACAAAGGCAATCGCCATTATCTGATAAATAAGGATGAAGGCAAAGGTAAGCAGCACGGCATTGCCCATCGGGATGTGCAGCGGGGTGCCGATAAGCCCAAAGAGGAGGTGATTCATCCACCAGCCTACAAAGAAGAGGCAGAGGGTATAGGGCAAGGTACGCCCCATCAGCGCGATAAAGGGGTTGCCACCTGCTGCCTCGAGCCACTGCTTGCCCTGCCGATTGCGCAGGTCGATACCCAAGGCGTAGACGGTACTCATCACTACCACCATCTGCAACAGCATCGGGAAGAGTGCCGTGAGCAGGTAATAGGCGTAGTTAGAGTAGGGATTGAAGAGGGCGTGCTCATCGACTAATACGGGCTGTGCCTCTGCTCGCACACGGGCGGTCTGTACGCCTTTTTGCAATTGCTTTTTCATCGCAGAGCCTGCGCCGAACATCCCTACGGTCGTTTGGAAGTCCTTCTAGATAATGCCTGAGGGGAGCATAAACTGGCTATTGAGGTAGCAGATAACCTGCTGGGGGTCGCCTTTGTAGAGCCCTCGTTGGAAGCCCTGCGGAATGCTCACGAAGCCCATTATCTTCTGCTGCTGTATGAGGCGTTTGGCTTCTTCCTCATCGCGGAGGCTGTAGCACAAGTCCATAGAGGGGGTGCTGCCGAGCATACGCACAAGACTTTGTGAGGTCTGCGACTGATCGCGGTCGATATAGCCCATAGGCATCTTGCGGGCTACCCCTGCGCTAAATAGCGAGGCGAAGAAGACAAAGAGCAAGAAGGGCAGCACCAGCACATAGAACAGCCGCTTGGGCTCTGTGAAGAACTTGCGGCACTCTGAGGTGAATAGGTTTAGAAAGTGGTTCATTACTTAATAAATGTGAATTTAATTGTGTTTTATCCTCTTATTCGATACTCCTCATCGCCTTCTTTACAATATAAGCTGTGGCTTTAGTAGGGCTTTCAGCACTCCAACGGGTGCAGAGGTCGCGAACAAAGTCGGGGCGGGTCTTGCTCGCATCATTGAGCCAATTGCCAACGCTATCCTGCACGTATCTGGAAGGGTCAGATTTAAGAAGTTCTAATATAGGCAATAGCTTCTCGGGTTGCTCTTTAAGTATCTCAATATGAGCACACCACACTCCTCGCGGCCGTAGGCTCTCAGTGCAGAAGCGGCGTATATTAGCTTCTGGATCAGTTGCCCACTTGGTAAGCAGTGGAATAACCCTCTCTAAGTGAAGACTCATTTCAGGACGCAGTGCCATCCATACCACTTCACGTACTCCAAAATGATGATCTCCAATAAAGGGGCGACACTTATCAAGCTTTTCCTCAATGCTTAGGTCTGTCTCTTTCGCTATCCAAAAAGGCGCGTAACAGCGGATACTATCAGAGATGTGTTCAGCAACGCGCTTATACAGCTGCGTATCCTTCTGATGATGCGTATAAAGATATTCCCCTATAACACGTATGATTTGCATTGTAGGAGGCTTTTTAAGTGCTTTTATCTGCTTCTCAATGTCTTCTGTGTCTACAAATAGTTGCTTAACAAGCTCCAAATGGTCTACAGCGAGCCATTCCGTGAGATTTACACTCTCAATAAGCCCGCTATTAAGCAGCAAAAGCACTTGCTCAGGTATGTCTATTGCCTTTTGTGCGCCTTTGCGATTCAATATTTCAATAGGTATATCGTTATTCTTCATTTTAGATTAATTATTTAGCAGATAGTAAGTCTGTCTCTTATTCCTCATACCTCATACCCCACACCTCCCTCTCACCACACCATCACCAGTGCCCCCACAGTGATGAGCACCACCCCGATGAGCGTCTTTACACTAAAAGTCTCGTGGAGGAATACGAGTGCCAGCACAAAGGTGAGCACCACGCTGAGCTTATCTATGGAGACCACCTTCGACACCTCTCCGAGCTGTATCGCCTTGTAGTAGCACAGCCACGAGATGCCCGTTGCCAAGCCCGAGAGAATGAGGAAGAGCCAACTGCGCTTGCTGATTGCCACCACGCCGCCTTGGGTTTGGGTGAGGAAGACCATAGCCCACGAGAGCACCAGCACCACTACCGTGCGTATGGCAGTCGCTAAGGTGCTATTGACCCCCTCGATGCCTATCTTGGCAAAGATAGAAGTCAATGCCGCAAAGAGGGCGGAGAGTATTGCTAATACGAGCCACATCTCCCCTACTCTTCTACTAATACCGACATACCAGGGCGCAAGTCCTTCACCTTCTGCACAGGATACGCCTTAATGGCAAAGGTTTTCCTATCGAAGTCGCCTTTGCTCTTGGTGGCTGTCCACGTAGCAAAGTCCGCCTGCACAGCGATATGCCTTACCACGAGGGTAATCTCCTGATTGCCCAGCGCAGGCACAATGCCCTTAAACTGCGTACCGACCTTGAAGGCGTTCATCTTGTCCTCGCGGATGTTGAAGACCACCCACTCGTCGCTCGTGTCAATGAGGTTCATCACAGGGTAACCCGCATTGACGATCTCGCCCTCATTGGGGATAATCGTCTGTATCTCAGCATCGGAAGGTGCGAACACTTTTGCCCCGTCCTTATACGCCTCAACCTCACTGATAGCCCCCTGCGCCTGCGACACTAAGGCAGCGGCAGCCACCTTGTCCTCCGTGCGTGCCCCATTGCGCACCATATCATACTGCGACTTGGCGGCTTCGGCTTGCTTTTGCAGGGCGATCATCTGGGTGTATGCCTCGTCTTTCTTCTGGGCAGGGAGCACCTTGTCGTTGTAGAGATTGCTCACGCGCTCGTACGTCTTGGCAGCGAGGTCGGCAGCCGCTTGCGCCTGTTGCCATACGTTGTACGCCCCTTGTATCTGCTCCGAGCGCGCCCCACGTTGTGCCTTGTCCGACTGTGCCTGAGCTGCCGCCCGTGCCGCTTGGGCTTGCGAGAGCTTGGCATCGAGTTCCGTGCTTTCCAGCTCTAAGAGCAAGTCGCCTTTGTGCACGAGGTCGCCCTCTTGCTTATAGATCGCCTTCACCCGACCTGGCACCTTAGGAGCCACATTGATCTGCTTTGCCTCTACCTGCCCCTGCAAGTACACCGGCGACGCACTGCTAAAATACCACACCGATAGCCCAATCACAAGGGCAAAAATAGCAATGGTAATGATAAGTCCTGTAATGTTCTTCTTTTTCATTATGTTCTAATTTTATCTTATATTCAGTTTATAGTGAGGCAGAAATATTTTCTGTTAGGGAGATGATGGGGTTCACTTGCGGTTCAGATGGGGTTCACGTGAGGTTCACTTTTCCGTTTTTTCGCGAATGGCAGTTCTATAAAATTTCAGTTATTCAGAAATAAATCTGTAAAAACAGTTGCTTTATAGAAATAGTAATTTTATATGTTTACCAGTTTGATCTTACCCCTCCTACCAAACCTCTGGTTCATCGCCAACTTGGATAACTCTACTGCGATGCACATAGCCCTCTACCCCTGAGTGGGTGCGTATCAAATACCAATCCCCTTTACCGCTGAGCACCTCTACCGTATCGCCATCATCTACCTTTCCAATAACGGGGGTATTCGTACCCTTGCCCTTACGGATATTGGTATAGCCGTCCCTGTCGTTAATAGTATAAACAGGCGAAACTTTATGCGCACTTAGCTGCTTTATCGTACCATTAGGCTGCACGCGATAGACCGCTTTGAGCTGCCGCTTGTCCCCCTCCGCCACACGATGATACAACTCTATCAGACCCTGAGCCGTAATCGTGAAATCATTAATCCTCTGATAGCCTATTTCAGCGATTTCAAGCTGACTCACTTTCTTGCCATTTTTAGCAAGGAAGAGGTAACAATACTGCACATCACATTCTCCAATAGCTACAATCCCAGCCCAATAGCCTCGTATTTTAGGCAACAAGAAAATACCCCAAGGTGTGTATTCACAGCCCAGTTGCTCTAAGAGTCTTTCAGCATCTTCAGGGTCTTCCTCAACCATTATCTTAGGATAACGCTCCATACAGGTATACGAAAACTCATCGCAATGGGCACGATACGCCGCATAGTCAAACGGCAGTGGCACCGCGCGCATCTTATCCCCCAATATTGCCCTATCCGCATCATTGTAGCCGTCAGGAGGGTCGGGAGCGTCATAGTCATCAGGACAGGCTTCCTCCTTATACGGCAACGACTTGCTGTACAGGCTATCGATAAAAAGCCCATACTCATAGCCCACCCCCGTAGTATAACCAATATACCAAAACTTCTTTTGAGCATCAAGCGGCACAAACTTTATTTCCTCCCGCGCTGTTCCGCTAAGACTCACCGTATACACAAGCGTATCCTTGCGCACAAAGCCCGAAACGATTTGCCTGTCATCGTCCTCTTGCCCCCAATCGTGCAAAAGCTGTTTTCCCTTTACCCGTATCGCTGAGATATGCGCATCACAAGGCTGAAAGAGCAACGTATCGAGCATTCCATTAGTATGCACACGAAAAAACGTATGCCCTTGAAGTGCCTTATCCACTTCTGGGGCAACCTTATCCGCGACTACCTCAGTAGCCTGTCTCCGCTGGCAGCTATCACACCCCACAAGCCCCAAAGCCGCAACAAATGTTATAAATAGTGCTTTCATCTCTCCTTTATCTTATTACTGACATTTGCAAAAATACCCATTTTTTGCAAAGGTTCTAACTGACGTTTGCAAAAAACGGGTATTTTTGCAAATAACTTCCCTTTTGCAAGCACCGCCTCCGTCTCTATATGCCCCTCTGGTGGGAGCAACGGGAGTGTAGGTTGTGTTTTCATATTGTTTATACATTCATTGTTCGCCATTCAGTTTCATTGAGATAGCGTTCTTTAATGCTATCTAAAAGCCAGCGTTCTCCATCCTTGATAAGAAAGTATTTGCGCTGGCGAGGCTTACCCTTATAAGTAAGTAAACTGCTTACCTCTGCTTTATGCTCCTTAACAATTACCTCATCAATATTTTCTAAGTCAGTGTCGAAATAGGGAGGAAATCCATAGTGCATTCCTTTGACAATACGCGATCTTTTGCGCAATTTATCAGTGATATAACGGTCGTAAATGGGTATGAGAGCACCCCCCCACCAATTCATCAGGAGCCAGTTCTCCTGTTTTATCGTAATAGCTATATGCATTTACCTCCCTTTGGCATCTGCAAACCCCGCTACAATAGCCCTACCCACAAAAGTCTCGTCAAATGCCTCAGCAGAGAAAAACGATGATGATTTTAATTCGAATACAGCCATATCACTTATTTAGCATTCTTATAACCCTATATTAAATACTAATTTTGTCTCCCACGTTGTGTTTGCCCATACTTGTATCTCTTGCGGCGTATAATGCAAGGAAAGATACTCGGGATGTTCACCAGGTTTATCCGTAAGGGCGAGTTTCCAGCTGCCCAGCTCGCGCCTAAAATGATACTGTTGCCGAAAGTTGTTGCCACACTCCACTTTGTCGGTAGTGAGGAGTGCTTCTGCGCCATTTATATCGATATGCGTAATGCGCTCCATCGCTGCATCAAAAAGCATAGGAAGATAGCACACCACCTTACCGCTCGCTTTCGCTGTCTCCTTATACTTAGCCACTACAAACTCCTTACGGATGTCCGTTATAGTCGCTATAAAAGTCGCCTCATCTACGCGCTCCCCTGGCTGCTACTGCTGCCTCTATGCGTGTAAACCATTGCTGCAAGGTATCGGTATAGCTCAGTAGCCGCCGCTCTATGGTTCGTTGTTCTTGGGGTTTCATAAAGAATAAAATCATTTAATCATCCCCGCAAACTCCCCACTCTTCCCACAGGTCTCCAACAACTGTGCTAAGGTCTTATCCATTTCAAAGAGGGCTTGGTAGCGTTTGATTTGTATAGATGCCAAATAGAGATTGGCATCGGCAACATCAGTGGAGGTGGATAGTCCTTCCGTGAAGGCTTTGTTGCGAGCACGTACCAGCTCCTCTGCAAAGCGCAAACTCTCCTCAAGACTGGCGTATTGCTCTTGCTGCTTAGCGATCTCGGTGTATTGCTTTTTTACCAAGGTCTGCACGTCCTTCTCGGCTTGGGCGGTGAGCAGCTGCACACTCTCGCGCAATGCCTTGGCTTGGGCGATCTTGTTCTTGCCTTGCAAGCCATCAAAAACGTTCCATTGCAAGCCTACCCCCACATACCAATTGTCGGGCTCGGTAAGTGGCAGGTGCTCCTTCCAGAGGTATTTCTTGCCTACGGCTGCCACATCGGGCAAGTAGCCTGCCCACTGCACCTTTACGTTCTCAGCTGCCTGTTGTCCCTTTAAGCGCGCTTGCACGATCAGCGGATAATGCTCCTTTGCCTCTGCCTGATAGTAAGCGAGTTCGCGCAAGGGAGCTACCTCAAAGAGCGGTGTGGTGAGGGCGGTAAGGGGTGTTTCAGCCACGCCCATCACCCCGTAGAGGGCGGTCTGTGCGAGCTGTATGTCTTTCTCAGAGGCAAGCACCTCACGCTGGGCATCGGTAACGGCTTTCTTGGCTTGCATCACCTCCACAGAAGCGACCATACCGTTCTTCTCGAGCTTCTGGGCATTCTCATAATGGTGCTGTGCTGTCTCGAGCGACTGCTTACGCACCTCTAATGCCTTTTCGGCTAATTGGGTTTGGAAATAACGCTCTGCCAACTCTGAGATGAGGGCGTACTCAGTGCGCTGGGCTTCTGCTTTAGCGAGGTCGCTACTGAGGTTACCCACCTTATTGCCTGCGCGCACCTTGCTGCCAGCGAAGAGCACCCATTTCACATCTGCCGACACGCGATAGATGTCTTGCTCCACAAGGCGGTACTTCCAGTCCTGCTGAAAGAGCGGTGCCATACGCTGTTGCAAGGCTGGCAATAGCGGTTGCAATGTAGGAGGCAACTGCGAGCCTATACTCCCAAGAGAGCCTGCCAAGCCCTGTTGTACACCAGCCTTATAGCTATTGGCATCGATGTAGATGGGGTCAGCGAGGTGCGTATAGCTCGCATTGATAGAGAGCTGCGGCAAGTAAAGTCCACGGTAGGACTTCCGTCCGAAGTCGGCAGCCTCAGCCTGCTTTTGTGTACCTTTGAGTTTCTGGTTACTGCCCTGCATCTGAGAGAGTGCCTCCTCAAACGACAGCGACTGCTCCGCAGCCCAGCCCCCTGTGAGGAGCGCGATGATAAGAAATAAGTAAGTGTTTTTCATAAGTATTCTTTTTTAGGTGTCAGGGATGAGGCTTTAGGCTTCAGAGTACAGACTGAAGCCTCCCTCTTAAAGTCTCCTCCCTAATTCACGCGGCAAAGATACGGCGGGTTTTTGGAATGGAAACTATAAAAAGGTAGAAAGTTTTTAAGATAGATTAAAAAGAGAAAGGAGAAATTAGAAAGTAGAATGTAGTTTGCTGATATATAGTTAGATATAGCAAGCGTAATAAAGTAGCACGGGGCTATCGGCTACAAACTCAAAGATGAACCGCCGCCGCTCACTGTCGCGATTGAGGTGCTTACGCCATAAGAACATACCGCTGAGCACTACTATCAGCGTTAAGAGCACGCTGTTGATGATGATTAAATAGGTTACCATATTATCAGGTTTGAGGTTTGAGGTGTGGGGGCAAAGATACAAAAAAACACGTTACCCGCTTACAGATAACGTGTTAATTTTTTAAATTAAGGGTCTTAATTTAAAATTTGTTTAAACTTTATTCCCCTGACATAGCCCCAATCATTGCCCCGATTTGCGGTGGCCTTGGAGGCGTGGCTGAGAAAATCAATGTCGCGAGCGTAGAAAATCTTTTCTGTTTGAGCGATAGCGAGTTAAAAGATTTTCAGCGAGGGACGTTGATTTTCTCGCCTAAGCATCCAGAGCCTTGATTTTTTTGTTCTTTTGTATCAAGACAAAAGAACAAAATGAAAAGAAAATCAACGAACTATGGACTTATCAACTATTAAGGATAAAAGTTTAAACAGCCTTTTAAATACTTCCCCTGCCTTTGTAGCCTCACAGAAGGACTATTGAAACGTCCACGGCAGACCAAAGATGTCCACACAGAGCTTTATAAGCACCCCGTTACCTCGCAATGGGGTACTGACCTCGTCTTTGATGCGGTAGCTCATAAAGTAATATTGCCCTTTGAGGTAGAAGTGTCCGAAGCGTACACCCACACCTGGTGCGAAGACAAAGCTCCATACATTGCGCTTTAGATCGTGCTCTTTGCCGTTGTAATAGACACCATTAGCCTCGTAATGGCGTACACCTGCCCCCATAGAAAGCAGTCCTTCGAGTGCCCAGTATTTTCCTATCGCAAGGGTATAGCCGCCGTCGAGCATATAGAGCGCAGATTCGTTGCTATAGCTGTGGCGGTTTACGATGCTGTGCGTCCATTGTTCATCTATGTAGTGCAGTTCATCTGTGTTGTAGCGCACAGTGAGTTCGTGGTCGCTTCTGTTGTGTAAGGAAGTGGCAGATACTCCTATGGCGAGGTAGGGAGAGCGCAGACTTAGGCTGCCACCCAGGCAGTTATCTGCCCAAGAGGGTCAGTTTTCACCATAGGTAGCAAGGAGCCTATTTCAAAGGCGAGGTATATGCCATAAGGCATACTCCAATAGCCTGTTGTGGGTGTTTTGGGGTCTTTTGAGCCTGCCGTGTACCACTGAATGGTGTCTTTTATCGCCAAGCTATCTGTTTGCCCATAGGCGACAATCACCCCAAAAATGGATGCTAAAATAAAGGGATTTTTTTTCATAAAAACTGCTTTCTGACTAACTTTCACCCCTGCGCTCCTCGCACCACGCTGAGCGTCTGTTGGGTAATGCCTAATAGCGAGGCGATATGCCCCAAAGGCGCACGCCGTACAATCTCGGGGTAGTTCTTCAGCAGCAGTTCATACCGCTCTTGGGCGGTTTGAAACTTTACAGCGTAAAGCCGCTCGTTGAGGTTCTTAATCGCTGAGATGAGCAACAACCGCATAAAACGCTCCAACTCCTGATGCTCATTGACTAACTGCTCTACGGCATCAAAGCTCGCTACACGTAGCTCACACGCCTCCAACGCCTCTAAGTAGAAGCGGTAATACTGCTCATAATAGACGTTCTCCACAGGGAAATAAAACATCTTTTCCACGAGGAAAGTGTGCGTAACCTCCTTGTCCTCTTTGTAGTAATAGAGCCGCAGCAACCCCTGCTCCACATAAAACACCTCGCGCGACTGCGTGCCCGCTTTAAGCAGTAAGTCGTACTTCTTACAGTGTCGCCTTTCAAAGAGGTCATCAATCACTGCAAGCGTTGTGGGGCCGAGTGCTGTCTGCTCGCTGATGTACGAGAGCAAGTCCATTACTGCATATTCTTCGCCTCAATGCTCAAGGTAGCGTGTGGCACTGCCATCAGTCGCCGCTTGTCGATGAGCTTACCTGTAACGCGACATATCCCATACGTCTTGTTCTCAATGCGAATCAGCGCATTCTTCAGGTCGCGGATAAACTTCTCCTGACGAATTGCCAAGGCAGTGTTCTCCTCCTTGCTGGTCACCTTTGAGCCTTCTTCAAACGCCTTAAACGTAGGGGCAGTGTCGTCCGTGCCGTTGGTAGCACTGTTCATATACGAACTCTTAATCAGCTCCAAATCCGCCTGCGCCTTCTTGATTTTCTCCTCAATGAGCACTCTAAACTCTTCTAATTCCTTGTCCGAATACCGAACTCTTACACTTTCATCTTCCATAAAGTTATTCTTTTTAAATTAAGTTAATAAATATGTATTGTGTCAGGGATTACACCTTCTCAATCCCCACTAAAAACTTCTCATCGTCTATCTCTATCTCGTCAGGGACTGCGATATAATCCACTGATGCTATCTCATCGGCAAGCACTTCCCTACAGATGTATTCCTGATTTCTGAGAATATCCCCTATAAACGGATTGTTCACCTCCAAGCTAATGGCGATCTTATCCGTAAGCTCAAAGCCTTTGGTCTTGCGCAAGTTCTGTATGCGGTTGATAAACTCACGCGCTACACCCTCTGAGCGCAATTCATCGCTGATATGAATATCTAATGCTACTAATAAGTTGCCCGCGCTAGCTACTAACCAACCTTCTATATCCTGAGTGGAGATCTCTACGTCCTCAAGCGAGAGGGTTACCGTTTTATCCGCCAATACTAACTTATAGCTGCCTTCTCGCTCTATTTGCGATATTTCTTCCTGTCCAAAGGCTTGCACACCCGCTGCAATAGCTTTCATATCCTTGCCATACTTAGGACCCAGCACCTTAAAGTTAGGCTTTATCTGCTTGGTGAGTACCCCGCTGGCGTCTTCTAAGAGTTCTATCTCTTTCACGTTTACCTCACTCTTGATGAGTTCGGCAACGGCTTCTATCTCTGCCTTCTCGGCGGCACTGCCCACAGGTATCATTATCTTCTGCAAAGGCTGACGCACCTTTATCATCTCCTTCTTGCGCAATGAGAGCACTAAGGACGAAATGGCTTGTGCCTTCTCCATCTTGCTTTCCAAAGCCTTGTCAATGCAAGCACTATCTACTGTGGGGAAGTCGGTGAGGTGCACGCTCTCTGCTGCCTCTTTGCCTGTGGTGGCGGTGAGGTCTCTGTACAGCTGCTCAGCATAGAACGGAGCCACAGGGGCGATGAGCTTAGCAATGGTGATAAGGCAGGTGTACAGCGTCTGGTAGGCTGAAATCTTATCTGCCTCGTACTCGCCTTTCCAAAAACGTCTCCTCGAGAGCCGCACATACCAGTTGCTGAGGTTCTCCTGCACAAAGTCGGAGATAGCACGTGTGGCACGTGTAGGCTCATAGTCGGCATAGAAAGCATCGACATTCGCCACCAAGGTGTTCAGTTCTGAGAGTATCCAGCGGTCTATCTCGGGTCGCTCTTGTAGCGGTATATCCTTCTCGGCGTAGGTGAAGTTGTCCGTATTGGCGTAGAGGGCAAAGAAAGAATAGGTGTTATAAAGCGTCCCGAAGAATTTCCTTCTCACCTCTGCCACACCTTCTAAGTCAAACTTCAAGTTATCCCAAGGGTTCGCATTGCTGATCATATACCAACGCGTAGCGTCTGCCCCGTAAGCGGCTATGGTCTCAAAGGGGTCTACTGCGTTGCCCAAGCGTTTGGACATCTTCTGTCCGTTCTTGTCAAGTACCAAGCCGTTGGATACCACATTCTTATACGCCACACTGTCAAATACGGTAGTAGCGATGGCGTGCAGCGTGTAAAACCAGCCACGCGTTTGGTCTACTCCCTCTGCTATAAAGTCCGCAGGGAAGCTCTTATGCCCTTCTATATAGTCCTTATTTTCAAAAGGATAATGCCATTGTGCGTAAGGCATAGAGCCTGAGTCAAACCACACATCGATAAGGTCGCTCTCGCGGCGCATCGGTTTGCCTGATGGCGATACGAGCACTATCTTGTCTACAATGTTCTTATGCAGGTCTACCTTTGCGTAATTTGCCTCGCTGTTGTCACCTACCACAAAGTCCGCAAAGGGGTCAGCCGCCATTACGCCTGCCTTCACTGCCTTAGCGATCTCCTCTTTCAGCTCTTTGAGCGAACCGATACACAGCTCTTCCTGCTTATCCTCAGTGCGCCATATCGGCAGTGGGATACCCCAATAACGAGAGCGCGAGAGGTTCCAGTCGTTGGCGTTCTTCAGCCAGTTGCCAAACCTGCCTTCGCCCGTTGCCTTAGGCTTCCAATTGATGGTGTCGTTGAGCGCTGCCATACGCTCGCGCACTTCGGTGATCTTGATAAACCACGAGTCGAGCGGATAGTAGAGTATGGGCTTATCGGTACGCCAGCAATGTGGATAGCTGTGCGTGTATTTCTCTACCTTAAACGCCTTGTTTTCCTCTTTTAGTTGTATCGCCATCGAAACGTCCCACGAGCGTTCAGGGGCTTCACCGTTAGCGTAATACTCGTTCTTCACGTACTTGCCACCAAAGAGTGCTGGCACTTTCTCACCTGTAACAAACTTCCCTTGCAGGTCTACCAGCGGAATAAGGTTACCGTGCTTGTCCTTGATGAGCATCGGCGGTATATTGTTTTCCTTCCCTACACGGGCGTCATCGGCACCAAAGGTAGGTGCGGTGTGCACTACCCCCGTACCGTCATCAGTGGTTACGAAGTCCCCAGCAATCACACGGAACGCCCCTTCGGGATTCTCCGCAGGCAAGAACCACGGAATCAACTGCTCATAAGTCGTTCCTACCAGGTCGCTACCCTTAAACTCCGCCAATATGCGGTAAGGTATGGTCTTGTCTTCTGGCTTGTACGCCCAATCTGCCTCTGCTGTCTCCACAAACTTCTTGCCGAATTGCTTTGCCAAAAGCGGCTTACCGATGATTACATTGATAGGCTCAAAAGTGTATTGGTTATAAGTCTTCACCAGCACGTAGTCAATGTCCTTCCCTATCGTCAGTGCCGTATTCGAAGGCAATGTCCAAGGGGTAGTCGTCCACGCTAAGATGTGGCAATCCTCACCACCCAATGTGCTCCCTACTGCCTGCTGCAACGCTTGTGAAGGCTGCTTTACCTTAAACTGCGCCACTACCGTAGTATCGCTCACATCCTTATACGTTCCAGGCTGATTGAGTTCGTGGCTTGAGAGCCCTGTACCTGCCTTGGGCGAATAAGGCTGTATGGTGTAGCCCTTGTAGAGCAGTCCCTTGTCGTAGATCTGGCGCAGCAGCCACCACACGCTTTCCATATATTTAGGCTGATAGGTGATGTAAGGATCGTCCATATCCACCCAATAGCCGATCTTTTCCGTAAGGTCGTTCCAGATGTCGGTATAGCGCATCACTGCCTCCTTGCAAGCCTTATTGTAGTCCTCTACAGAAATGGTCTTAGCTATATCCTCTTTGGTAATGCCCAGCTCTTTCTCCACGCCAAGCTCTACCGGCAGTCCGTGTGTATCCCAACCCGCTTTGCGCTTCACCTGAAAGCCCTTTTGGGTTTTATACCGACAGAAAATATCCTTGATAGAGCGCGCCATCACGTGGTGAATACCAGGCACCCCATTGGCTGAGGGCGGACCCTCGAAAAACACAAAAGGGGTGTTGCCTTCTCTCAGGGCGATGCTCTTTGCAAAAATGCCACGCTCCTGCCAGAAAGCCAATATCTCAGCCGCTACGGCCGTCAAATCCAACTGCTTATACTCTTTAAACTTCATATCTACTTAGTGGTTAGTGATTGGTAACCAGAGGTTAGAAATCAGTACATAGCCTGACAATTGATCACTTCTAATACTGATCACTGACTTCTGACCCCTGATCCCTAACTCCTACTTTAAGGCTGCGAATGTACGAAAAAAAAATAAACCTACAAGCGTCAACCTAATATTTTTTCAAAAAAAGTACAACACCCCCTCAGTAAGGCAAAAGTAAAAACCTATATTTTCAAAGGCTTTACTACTAAGCCAAGGTAGGGAAAAGGTTTGAAACCCCGAAAGATTAATATAAATCTTTCGGGGTTTCAAATCAAGAAATACAGTGTTTTCTTTATAAAGAGGATATACTTAATTGCTCTAAAAACTATGCAAAAACAGCTCATTCATCACCCTACCTGTCTTCACCTCGGTAAAAATCTGATTGGTGGTCTTACTGTTTAAGCCCCCAAGGGCAGGTATCCACTTGCCAGTCTTGATGTAGTCCAAGGCGGTGAGTAGCTCAGGGCATTGGCGACCTACCTGCTTGTGGTTGAGCCCTGTGTAGAGTGCCGTCTTCAGCCCGCGCTGCTGTGCCAATTGCAGAAAGCAGAGCAATGCCTCCTTGCACCACTCGCCCCCCATAAAGAGCACACAGCTAATCATCCCTTGATACTTGTCTATCAGGGCAGTCAGGTCGTCCTCAGTCAGCGCAGTACCCCAACGCTCATCCCACGTATACGAGGAGTGGCACCCCTCGCAGGCGAGGGGACACCCCGTAATCGTAAAGCAAAGCGATATCTCGTTAGGCACTTCCTGCAAAACGATATCATACGTGCTGTACCTTAGTATCTGCATAATAACGCTTTTTAGCCTCTATCTGTCTGTCTTTTGAGAAATTCGTAATGCGCTTCAAATAGCCTATCACACGGGTGGCATAGTCCACATTGTCAGAACCACACACCACACAGTGGTCTGCAGTGTGCTTGTTGATATGCCCACAATCGTTGCACACCGTTACCTTGATGTTGAAGCAGAAATAATTGCAGCCTGTCTGTGCCGCTACGTTCAGCAACTTCAAAAAGCCCTCTTTGGTAGGGTATTCTTCGAGATTGCAGTGATATGCCGAGCCACCGTCTAAGTATTGTATGTACTCATTGCCGTGCAAGAAAAACTTATCAATCACGTTCTGACTCTCATCCTCTACGATGTAGAAATACGAGTTATAGCAATCGCGTGGCACTACCAGCCCATCTTCTCTATCCCAACGGGCGTTCTTCACCCCGAGGTTCTCCGCGGGCACAAACTCAGTGTTGAACATAAAGCCATACTTCGCTTTCGCCGCCTTATTCATATCGTAGATAGTCTTCAGATTCTTATTGATAAACGCCTTATAGTCAGGGTTGTCAGAAATCTTAATCCCTAAGTACTCCGCTGCCTCTACCATCCCGTTAATGCCGATAGTCAGGAACTGCTTATCCAAGGAGATAAAGCCCGCATCATACACAGGCAACATCCCCGCATCCTTGTACTCTTGCACAATAGCGCGATACGCCACTTGGTATTTATGAATATTGTCCACCGTCTTCTCTAAGGATAAGCCCTTCTGGTACAGTCTATTCATATTGATGGTAATCACGTTGATGCTGCCTGTGGCTACCCCGCCAGCTCCCAGCGAATAGCTAAAGGTGTTGTCGGAAATCTCATTGCGCAAGCGGCAACAGCTGGCAAGAGAGTCGGCATTATCGGACTGATAGATAAAGAAGGCATTCCCTTCGCTGAGTTCCTTAGCGCAGAAGGAAGCAAAATGACTGTCATACACCCGTTTGTCCTTAGTGAGCATCGCCGCCGTTACCACAGGGAAGGTCAAGATGGCTTTGCATCGCTCCTTGTTGAACCACGCCATAAAAAACTGTTGTAGTCTATCCAAACTCTCATAAACAGGTGCCGACCCGTCAGGGAATACAAAAGTACCAAACATTGAGTCGAAATAAGGTCTGTCGTACAGCGAGATATTCCAAAAGACAGATTGATAGCCGCGTGCTGCTGCAGGCTGATTGATAGCGTAGATGACGTGTTGCAATTCGTTTTCAATCACCTTGCGGTGCGTATTGAGGTAGTCCTCGCCGAAGTCCTTACGCGCAAAGTAATCAAAATACATCAGGAACTCCACCGTAGCCACTGCCCCTGCAAACTGCGACGACACCGAGAAGAGGTAGTTCACAAACGAACCGCAGAAGCTCGCCAAGTGCTGTGGGGCTTTGCTCTCACCACCGAGTTTGGTAAGCCCGTCCAATAATAAAGGGTACATTGATACGCTCACGCAATAAGGTTTGAGGCTCGTCTCATCGTGTACGTAGATCTCGTGCTCGCGTATCTGGCGCAGATACTCATCGGCGAGCTCCTGCCCAAAAAGCTCCGCAATCTTACGGCTCACCAGCGCGCGATTCACCTGAATGTTGATGTCCTTATTGAGTTCTGCCTCCATCGTAGCGATGTTCTTATGGGCTACATTCGCATTGGGGTCGAATAGCGAACCTGTCGCTGCATTATGCGACTGCAAGTAGTTCTCAATGAAATTGCACTTCGTCTGAAGCTGCTCATCTGTCAAGGATGTAAATTTACTCATAATTTCTATTGTTTATAATGTTACTTAGTTATTATTTCCAAAAACAAAAGCCGACAAAGCCACTGAGCAGAATATCTACATTCCACTCAATCAATGAATTAGACGTAAAATTGACGTTTAGTAGTGCAGCGGTCTCCCCGCGAAGTTTCTTAGTTTAGTGTGATCTGTATAAGATGGTCTATCCACCTTTTCTAATTGAAATGTGGGTGCAAAGTTAAGGAATATCTTTTATACTTTTCAACAAAAATGAAAAAGTTATCAACAGAGTTATTAACAATTTTCGTAGCGCTTTGATTTATAAAAAATTACCTCCCTCTCTTTTTTCACCACCGAATTAAAAATCTATTTCCAGCAAATTTTACCTAATTATTACCGCTCATCCGCCCCCTCTCCATACGGTTCCACAACGGTTCCGTAACGAATAAATCACCAAAAATCACTATTTTCTTTGCTTAAAAACTAAAAGTTTGTACCTTTGCACTTTCAAAACATCTTATTATCGATGATCGTAAAGATAAAGAACGAATCGGGGCTGGCGTTGCCCGCCTATCAAACCGAAGACGCCGCTGGGGTAGACCTGCGGGCGCATATCACTGCCGCAGTGGTGCTCAAACCCCTTGAAAGGGCACTCATTCCCACGGGTTTATTCCTCGAAATCCCCAAAGGCTACGAGGCACAGGTGCGCCCCCGCAGTGGGCTGGCACTCAAACACGGCATTACAGTGCTCAACACCCCTGGCACTATCGATGCGGACTATCGTGGCGAGATAAAGGTGCTGCTGGTAAACCTCTCATCGGAGGCTTTCACCATCGAGAGTGGCGAGCGCATCGCTCAGATGGTATTTGCCCACTATGAGAAGGCTACTTTCGAGGAAGTGGAGACCCTGAGCGACACGGTGCGCGGCACAGGAGGCTACGGCAGCACAGGAGTGAAATAAACGATAGTAGTCAGTAGTCAGAGGTCAGAAATCAGCAAACAGCTATCCAACGGCTTTCTGACCCCTGATCTCTGACCCCTAACCCCTGCCCTCTGATCACTAAATAAAACAATTATGAAGAAAATACTTTTTATATGCCTTACAGCTGCTACAATGATAGGCTGTAAGTCCAAACAGATAGTAGCGAGCACCACTACGGCAAAGCTCGACACTCAATCGCGTGAGATTGTTGAGAACCACCTCAAGTCCTTCCCGAAGTTTACCACTTTAAGCGGGAGCGTGCAGGTTACTTACAACGACGGCAAGAGCGAGCAGAGCCTGCCACTCTCCTTCCGTATGCAAAAGGATAAGGCAATATGGCTCTCGGCACCCTTAGGCATTGCCAAGACGTATATTACCCCTGAAAAAGCCGAGTATTACAACCGCTTAGACAATACTTATTTCAGTGGTGATTACGCTTACATCAGCAAGCTCTTGGGCATTGACGTGCGCTTCGAGGAACTGCAGAACCTATTGCTCGGCAACGCGGTTTATCGTATCAATCCCACAGATGGAGACGCTAAAATAGAGCATCTGCCTACTGAAAACAATCTTTACCGCCTGAAAGTAACAGGAAAGAGCCCCATTGAGGCTACTTATGGCTTCCTGCCCGACAGTTATAAGATTGGTAGTACCCTCATTACCAACGCTGCACAGGGGCAGAAGGCTACGGCGGCTTACACTTACCAGAAAGTGGGCGAACTGTTGCTGCCGAACACCATCAAGGTCGTTGCTTCGGATAAGAGTGGCAGCACTGAAATCACCTTGGAGTTCAATAGCTTAGAACTCAACAAAGAACTCAAATTTCCTTTTAATATTCCCTCAGGCTTAAAGCCCTTACAATAACTCCTCTGCGTTATGAAGATAAAAGCGCAACACATAAGGCTACTCTGCACACTACTGCTGATCCCACTGATGCTATCAGCACAGACCAAGCAGAAGGAATTGGAGCAACGCAAGCGGGCACTGCTTGAGCAAATCAAGCAGATGTCAGCCCTGCGCTCCGAACAGACCAAGCAGCACCAGAGCACCCTCCAACAGATAGAAGTAGCCAATGAGAAGATACAGATGCGCACCCGCCTAATCCAATTAGGACAGCAACAAGCTAATCTTTTGGCAAAAGAAATTGCAGATAACGAGGAGCAAATGCGCACCCTGAAGAAAGAATTGGAGTTCCACAAAGAAGAGTACGCCAAGACCATCAAGCAGTCGTACAAGAGCAAGTCCTCACAGAACAAACTGCTGTTTCTCTTCTCCTCTGAGAACTTCGCACAGGCCTATAAGCGGCTCTCGTATATGAAGCAGTACGTCAATTACCGCAAAGAGCAGGTAGCACTCATCAATGAGAAGACTGAGAAGATAAAGCTCATCAACGATACGCTCATCACCCAGCGCGACCAGAAGACGCGCGTGCTTGCTGAGCAGCGTCAGGAGCAGCAAACCTTACAAGGTGAGAAGAAAGAGCTCGAAGCCTTGGCGGTGAGTATTCGCGAGAAAGAGCGTAGCTACGCGGCGCAAATACGGGAAAAACAAAAGCAGGCTGCTGCCATCGATCGTGAGATACAGCGGTTGATACGCTTGGCAATCATCGAGGCGAACAAGCGTGAACAGGCGCGTTTGGCGGCTAAATCAGGCGGAAAGACCTCTACAAAAGCCTCCTCAGATGCCGAAGTAGCCTTTGTCCTTACCCCTGAAACAAAAAAGGTCGCCGATAGCTTTGAGGCAAACAAAGGCAACTTGATATGGCCAGTGGCAAAGGGCTATAAGGCGCAGGGCTTTGGCGTTTACTACGACCCTGTCTACCCCGAACTGCAACACTATAACAACGGCGTAACCATCGCTACGGAACGCGGTGGCGAGGCGCGTTGTGTGTTCGAAGGGGAGGTATCTGCCATACAGTCGATCCCTGGAAGCAATAAAGTGGTACAGGTGCGCCACGGGAATTATATCACCATCTACTATAACCTCACCGATGTCTACGTAAAGAAAGGCGATAAGGTGAAAACCAAAGAACCATTAGGAAAAATCTTCACTGATAGCAGTGGTAAAACCGAGATGAAATTCTTTCTCTACAAGAATACCACACGGCTCAATCCTGAATTTTGGATACATAAGATGTAGTTTTTATAACGCACAATGAATAATGGATAATGTATAATTGTTAGCATACCTCAGTGCTCACTATACATTATCCATTATTCATTATAAATTAAGCGAAAGCTGCTCCACGGGTAGTAGCTGAAAACTCTTACGGTGGTGCTCACAGCTGCCGTATTGCTTAATAGCTTCGCGATGATCGGCAGTGGGGTAGCCTTTGTTCTGCTCCCAATGATACATAGGGAAGTCGGCAGCAAGGGCTTCCATATAAGCATCGCGGTAGGTTTTAGCCAGCACCGAAGCTGCTGCGATGGTTTGTATCTTACCATCGCCTTTTACCACACAAGCGTGCGGAATATCCTTGTATTTTACGAATTTATTACCATCAACAGCAATGAAAGTAGGTTGCACTTTCAGGGCAGCAATAGCACGGTGCATTGCCGTGATAGAGGCACGGAGAATATTGAGTTCATCGATCTCCGCTGGCAATACATGCACCACTGCATAAGCCACGGCCTCACACTCTATCACGGGGCGCAAGAGGGCACGCTGATGCTCGGTGAGCTGCTTAGAATCCGTTAGCAGTTCATTGTTGAAATCGGCAGGGAGAATCACTGCGGCGGCAGTTACAGGACCTGCCAAGCAGCCACGCCCTGCTTCATCAGTACCTGCTTCTGTTGCAGCGTGGTAAAAGAGCTGTAAAGGTGTTTTGTGGGCTTTGTCTTTCATTGTTCAGATATAAAAAAGCAGTCATACTCTTGGAGATATGGCTGCTTTTCTGTTTAATCAAATCTTATTTCTAATCCACTAACACAGTAGCTTTATTATTGTTGAACTCTAAGGTGCCGCCTTTTATAGTGAGAAGGTACTCGCCTTTCTTCTCCCCTTGGGTGAAGTACTTAGCGGCATTCTCACTGAATTGGATGTTATCCCCTAAGAGTTTTATCTCGCCAGCGGTAAGCACTGAAAGGATCGCCGCGTGGTTTTCGAGCATCTGGAAGGCACCATTTGCCCCAGGGACAGTCAGCGCAGAGGCTTCGCCCTTATAGAGAAGGATTTCGGGTGTAACGATTTCTACTTTCATAAGTGCGAATATTAAGCGGATTTCTGAGCTTCGGCAAGCATTTTCTCACCTGCCTCAATGGCTTGTTCGATGGTTCCTTTAAGGTTAAAGGCAGCCTCTGGGAGGTGGTCGAGCTCACCGTCGAGGATCATATTAAATCCTTTGATAGTATCGGCGATGCTTACAAATGCCCCTGGTAGCCCTGTAAACTGCTCGGCTACGTGGAAAGGCTGTGAGAGGAAGCGCTGTACGCGGCGGGCACGTGCTACAGCTACTTTATCGTCCTCAGAGAGCTCTTCCATACCGAGGATGGCAATGATATCTTGCAATTCTTTGTAGTGCTGCAACAGCTCTTTTACGCGTTGGGCACACTCGTAATGCTCTTTTCCGAGAATTTCAGGAGTAAGGATACGCGAAGTAGAGTCGAGCGGATCTACGGCTGGGTAAATACCGAGTTCGGCAATCTTACGAGAGAGCACCGTAGTGGCATCCAAGTGGGCGAAAGTGGTTGCTGGTGCAGGGTCGGTAAGGTCGTCAGCAGGCACGTACACGGCTTGCACTGAGGTGATAGAGCCGTGCTTAGTAGAGGTGATACGCTCTTGCATTGCGCCCATCTCAGTTGCTAACGTAGGCTGATAACCCACCGCTGATGGCATACGCCCGAGCAATGCTGATACTTCTGAGCCTGCTTGGGTGAATCGGAAGATGTTGTCAACGAAGAAGAGCACGTCTTTCCCCTGCCCTTCACCTGCTCCGTCGCGGAAGTACTCGGCGATGGTAAGCCCTGAGAGTGCTACACGAGCACGGGCTCCAGGGGGCTCGTTCATCTGCCCAAACACGAAGGTAGCCTTTGATTCTTTGAGGGCTGCCCTATCTACTTTGGTCAGATCCCAGCCACCTGCTTCCATTGAATGGAGGAATTCGTCGCCGTATTTGATGATGCCTGACTCGAGCATTTCGCGCAATAGGTCGTTTCCTTCGCGGGTACGCTCACCTACCCCAGCGAATACTGAGAGCCCACCGTGCCCTTTGGCAATGTTATTAATCAGCTCTTGGATGAGGACTGTTTTGCCTACCCCAGCACCTCCGAAGAGCCCAATCTTACCTCCTTTGGCGTAAGGCTCGATCAAGTCGATGACCTTTATACCTGTGAAGAGCACTTCGGTAGTAGTGGAAAGCTCTTCGAACTTAGGGGCTTCGCGGTGGATAGGCAAGCCGTTATCGCCATCCTTAGGGAGGTTGCCGAGCCCATCGACGCCGTCGCCAATGACGTTGAAGAGGCGCCCGTAGATGTCGTGCCCGACGGGCATCTTGATAGGGCTACCTGTTGCAATCACTTCGGTGTCGCGGCTGAGCCCTTCGGTGGAGTCCATTGAGATGGCACGCACGACGTCTTCACCGATATGTGACTGGACTTCTAATATGAGTTTTGAGCCGTCGGCACGGGTGATTTCGAGTGAATCATAGATGCGAGGGAGCTCTTTTTCCGATGCGAAGACTACGTCGACTACCGGACCTATTACTTGTGCTACTTTTCCTTTTTGAGACATTATTAATCTTGTGTTTTCTTGTTTATGCTAAGATATGAGTTGTACAGTTCGCAAAGGTAGGTCTTTTTTTGAGACGTAGCAAATTCTCAGGCGATTTTTTTAGGTGAAAAATGAAATATTTTTGTAACTTATTTACTATTAAACGGTTATATTTTTATCGCTTAACGGGGTTTTCTGCTCTTGCTGTGGGGGTTTTATCCGATACAGATCCGTTATCGCTCCGTTTGGGATTAATAAATCCACTTCAGCCCTACGTAGTAGGTGCGCCCTGGGGTGATGCTGGAATAGAAGCCCACAACATTGGGTGTATAATCAAAAACGTTATTGACCCCTGCGGAGAGGGTAAAATGATAAGGCAGGCGTGAGGAGAGCTGTAAATGCACTTCGTTATAGCCTTCGTATTCAGCGTAATAGAGCTTTTTGTCGGTATCCTCTGAATAGAGCTTGGTGTCGCTGACGTATTTGCCCGTAACGATGACATTAGGGATGTAGAGGGCTTCGCGCTTGGGGATGTACTCAGCCTTGAAGGTCACCGTATGGGGGCGTATTTCGCTGCGACGCCTATCCATATTGTGATAACCGTAAGAGGCTTTTAGTCGGAAACTCTTTGAAGGGCGATAGGTAGCCGAGAGTTCTGAGGAAACGATGGTGCTATTGCCGTTGAGGTTTTGCTTCCTAATGGCTACGAGTTTGCCGTTAGCATCCTTCTCTTCTGTATTGTCGATCTTGTCGTGTACCTTTGAGTATTGGGTGATGGCAGTGAAGTCGAACTTGCCATAGGAGTAATCGACAGAGAAGGTGAAGTTGTCGCTCTTCTCGGGTTTGAGGTTTTCATTACCGACTATTTGGAAGCCTCCGCCCCAAGGGTGAAACCAATTAGAGTAAAGCTCCTTGAGGGTAGGCGATCGGAAGCCTGAGGCATAGCCTCCGCGGAAGGTAAAGGGCTCTACGCGGTACATCGCGGTGAGACGATAGGTAGGGAAGCCTTTGAAGAGGTCGTGATAGTCATAGCGGGCGCCTGCCACAAGGGATAGGGACTCTGTGAGGGCGATATCCTGTTGCAAAAAGGCGGAATAGGTCTGCGCTTGCTGCCGTGTGAGTTCGGTGCTATTGGTGAAACGCTTGTCCAAAAGTTCATCGGATTGGGTTTCAATGCCCAGCACGGTAGCGTTGTTGCCGAAGAGCACGCTGTTGAACTGTGCCCCGCCGCGCCATAGTACGTTTTGGTACTTTTTCTTTTGTTCCTTGGGGATCACGTAGTAGTTGAACTTGTCGTAACGGTCATAACTGCCCGAGAGTTCTAAGTGGCTGCGCTCGCCCAAGTCGATATTAGAGCTCCCTTGTACGCCGTAGTTGTAATAGCGGTCGCGGAGCTTTTCGGAAACCTCAACGCCGCCTTTGCGCTCGCTGAAATAGTAGTTGGGAGTAATGGATATATCCGCTTTCGGGCTGAATTTGAGTCGCACCGTAGGCTCAACGTTGTAAACGGTGAAGCCCGCCACGTTCATACTGTTGAGGGAGTATTGGCTTTTTATTGTGCCATTTTCATAACGCTCTACTAAGGGCTCTTTATCAGTTATTACATAAGGGTCGCGCTTTCTGTAGAAGGAAGCAACGCTGAGGTCGAACCACTTTTGGTTGGTGCCCACGGTGAGGTTTGTTTTGTGCCCTTCGGAAGTGTCGTAGACGTAACCTACATTTCCCTCAAAGGGCTTGCGGACTTTCTTAGTAATGATGTTGATCACCCCGCCCAAGGCATTCGAGCCATAGAGGGAGGAAGCAGCCCCTTTGATCACCTCAATGCGCTCGATATTGTCGAGGTTGAGGCGGTCGTAATCGACGTTGTCAAAGGCTTCGCCTGCCATACGCTCGCCGTTGATGAGGAAGAGCACGTACTTGCCGTCAAAGCCCATCATATTGATGTTGGGCATACCGCCGTTGTAGGTGAAGTTAATACCCGAAAACTCTGTTTCGAGAAATGACTTGAAGTCTATGGAATGCGATTTGCGGATATCCTCAGCGGTAACCACTTGCACGGTGATGGGCACGTCCTTGAGTGCTTTGGGCACACGGGTGGCGGTTACTACCACCTCGTCGAGTTGCCTGATAGAGTCTTTTTCTTTGTTGCGTTGTGCAAATGAGATCACCCCACAGAGGCATAGTGTTAAAGCGATTGTTTTTCTAAGCATAAAGAATTATGTATATATAAAAAATAGAATTGCTATGCACTTTGCAGCACAGCAATTCTATTTATGGATAAGTTATTTAATTTAGAATGTACCATCATCACTGAGCTTGTACTGGAATGAAGGAGCGCCTGCTTCGGCTTTGTCATTGTAGAAGTCAGTAACTTGGAACTTAACGTACTTGCCAGCGGCAGTACGGATGATGTAGACGAAATAAGTGGGGGCATAAACGCTTGGCCACTTACCCCCGTTTGATGCCATATTGCCAGGGTTAAGCCATACGATACCTTTTGCTACGTCTTTATTGTCAGCGAAATCACCTGATAGTATAGGCGAAACGCTGTCGTCCCGATAGCTCAAGTTAGGATACATCCCGTAAGCCATTCTCTCTTTTACATCATTGACATAGCCTTCGGCGGGGGCTTTCTTCACCTCATCGAATGAAGTGGTAACGGTAGTAGATGATAACACTCCTCCTTTGCCTGGTCCTGAAATACCGCCATTAGTCTTCATATAATAGGCAAAGAAAGCCACATCCCAATCGGTACTCTTGGCTGGGTCAGCGGGATCGACAGGCGTAGCTTTCTCAAAGGAAAAGTAGACCCAATCTTGCTCACCCACAACGAGGTTCTTTGCTTTTACAAGTTCATAAGGGGTACCAGTGATCTCTACCTGATGCTTTTTCTCACTTTTTGTCATTGTGTCCTTAGCACACGAGCTGAGCATCAGTGCCCCTACTACCAAGGCTATGGTTAAGAGTCTTATCTTCATCATTAATTAGCTTTTGTGTTACTCAACTGATATCTTAGTTTAGGGAAGAAAGGTAAATACTTATCTCCTTCTTTCTTGTAAAACTCTATTACCTGCACCTTTGCGTAGGTGCCATCAGCAGTTCTGATCACATATACATTTTTAGTGGGTCCATACACATTGTTAGGTCCATAAACCTGCATATTGTTAGGATTAATATTTACAATTCCCTGACCTGCATAGCCACTCATAAGAGGTGAAAGTTTTGCTTTAACGTCTTTATAAGGTCTATAACTTATCACTAAACTACCATCTTTATCTGTAACAAAGTTTGTTATAGTTGTTTGAGTAACTGTGTCAAAGTCCGTAGACCCTGTTTCTATTACACCGCCTTTGCCAGTGCCGGACTCACCCCCATTGGTCTTTACTCCATAAAGATAAAAAGCAATATCCCAATCAGTGCTTTTCTCTGGGGTTGTAGGGCTTACCACTTTGCCTTCTTTCAAAGAGAAATACACCCAATCTTTTGTAGCATCAAGGGTTATTTCCTTAGCTGTTGTACCTGCAAAATCAAGGTTTACAGTAGTTTTAGGGTCTACAGGGGCTGCTTCTGTAAGCTCCTTGTATTGGAAGGTGTAATAAGCTCCCTTCTTAGTGGCGTTGTAATAATCAGTGATTTGGAACTTTACATACTTGCCTTTGGCAGTCTTCACTACATACACTTCCTTCTTTGAAGTGAGGATGTGAGTCTTCACATCGTAGTCATACCACGCATCAAAAGTTTTGTTATGGGAGAAGGTTTCATCTGGTGCACCTGGGCGTTTTGATTTAACAGTCTCTTCCACATCCTTTACATAGCCTTCTGCGGGGTATTTGGTTACCTTAGCAAAATCAGTTTCATTGGTATTGACTACCTCTGCATTGCCTACCCCCGACTTACCACCATTGGTTTTCAGATATTCGCGTTTGAGTGCAATATCCCAATTCTCACCGCTGGTGCGTGGGTTATCCACTTGTACGGCTTTGCCGCTTTCAAATGAGAAATAAGCCCAATCGTTTTCAGCGTTGAAGTATTGCACTTCTTTTACACCATTGCCTTTATCTTGAGCCTCTGGCTGTACTATTCCTAGGTTAGGCGGTAGCGGTTTGTCATCATCCTTACTGCAAGCAGTAAACATCATTGCGCCTGCAAAAAGCGCGGGTAATAATAAACATATTTTCATATTGGTAATTATTTAATTAAATTAGTTTCTTAACAATTAGCGGGTTAGGGCTCAATAAACGCATAACGGAAACTGATATAGCCCGAGGTGCCGTAGTCGTTGGTGTAATCCGTCAGTTGTATTTTTACGTATTTGCCCTCTAAGGTGCGGATTGCGTAGACGTACTTAGTGATGTTAAAGTGAGGGGTTGTTTCACCCTGTTGTGGACGAACGTAGTTGTACCAACCTTTGGGGTCTTTGCTCTCCACAGTACCTGTAATGACAGGGTTGGACGAGACAATGACGTTAGATGGGGCGGTATCAGGCGTAGCCGGACGCGTCTCCACAGTAACCATTTTATCCGCTTCATACCCTTGTGTAGGGGCTTTGGTTACTGCGTCAAAGTCCTTTACCCCTGTGGCAGCGACCCCTACGTTGCCTTTGCCTGAGGTGCCACTGTTAGTCTTTATATAAAAACGGTGAAAGGCAATGTCCCACTCCTTGCTCTCTTCTACAGCTCCCGTAGGCGAAACCAGCTTGCCTGTGGCAAAAGAGAAATACGTCCAAATCTGCTCGTCATTTGAAGCAGCATCTAAGTTCTTCACTTGTATCCCAGCGGTGGACTGCTCTGGGCTATCATCCTTGCTACACCCGCTGAGCACAACCATAGCACCAATAGCCATCACAGCTATAAAAATTCTTCTCATACACTTTGTTTTACAATACTTAAGTTTTCGAGCCGCAAAGGTACTGTTTTATTTTTAATTATTACAAATAAAAGACGAACTATTTTTCAGCACAGAACTTTAACTATTGTTATATCAACATTTTAAGCTATGGAAATAAAATACAAATTCTTCTTAAAAGAGCATTAAAGCAGAGAGTAATGAGTAGAGAGCAGAGAGTAAATTGCTAACGCGCCGAACTCATCACTCTCTACTCATTACTCTCTACTCTCTAAAACCTATATCTCCCTCTCAATGACGTAATTGACCATCAGGGTAAGGGCATCTTTATAGTCCGAAGCGGGGAAATCGGTGAGTAGGGCAAGGGCTTTCTGCTGGTAGTCGCGCATCCGTTTGCTGGCGTAATCCAAGCCTTTATGAGCCTTTACAAAAGCGATCACCTCACGCACGCGCTTCTTGTCCTTATTGTGGTTCTTCACTGAGTTGATAAGCCATTTCTTTTCCTCAGCCGTACAAGTGTTGAGCGTATAGATCAGCGGTAGGGTCATCTTTTGCTCCTTGATGTCAATACCCGTAGGCTTGCCAATCGCCCCATCAGTGTAGTCGAAGAGGTCGTCCTTAATCTGAAAAGCCATACCGATGTACTCGCCAAAGAGGCGCATCTTCTCAATGGTTTCAGCCTCTTCGAGCACTACGGAGGCGGCACCCATCGCACAGCAAGCAGCGATAAGCGTAGCAGTCTTCTGGCGGATAATCTCGTAATAAACCTCTTCGGTGATGTCTAACCGCCGCGCCTTTTCTATTTGCAGCAGCTCGCCTTCGCTCATCTCACGTACCGCCACGGAGATGATACGCAGCAGGTCAAAATCACCATTGTCAATAGAGAGTAGTAAGCCCTTGGAAAGAAGGTAATCACCAACAAGCACGGCGATTTTGTTTTTCCACAGCGCGTTGATGGAGAAGAAGCCGCGCCGTTTGTTGCTGTCGTCCACCACATCGTCGTGTACGAGGGTGGCAGTGTGTATCAACTCAATGACTGAGGCACCGCGGTAAGTGCGTTCCTCAATACGCCCCCCTGAAACCATCTTAGCCACCAAAAACACGAACATCGGGCGCATCTGTTTGCCTTTGCGGTTCACAATGTAATAAGTAATACGGTTCAGTAGAGCTACTTTCGAAGCCATTGACGAGAGAAACTTCTGCTCAAAGAGCTCCATCTCAGCGCGTATCGGTGCTTTTATCTGGGCTGTTATTTTCATTCTATTTAGAAATTAGGGGTCAAGAATCAGTAATCAGTGAGCAAATCTATCCGTATACCTCTAATCTCTGATTACTGACCTCTGGTTTCTGTGATTACTAATTCTTTCCGCCGCAAAGATAGGTAATAATTATTAATGTACAATGATTAACGATTAATTTTATTGCCAACACACATTGCAATAGCATCTTTACCCGCAATCTAAAGCTGAAAAATTATTCATTGTACATTATCCATTATTCATTAAAAAGTTGTATCTTTGCCCTAAAATTTAAAAACACACTTTAATATGAAAAGAAATATAAGCAAAAAGGACAAAACCATCCGACTGATTATCATCGTAGTAATCGCTGTTTTAGGGCTCTTCAACGAGTTCCCCGTGGGGCTTGCTTCAGCCTTGGCAATGATTTCAATTCTGCTGTTGGTAACCGTGCTTATCAACTTCTCACCACTCTACCGCCTCTTGGGCATCAGCACCTATAAAACACAAGAATAACGCCTTATGGTTAGCTTTTTTAACGAAACCGACTTCACCTTGCCTTATAAAAAAAACACCCTCAAGCGTTGGGTAAAGGCTATCGCCACTTCTGAAAACCGCAAAGTAGGTGCCATTAACTACATCTTTTGCGACGACGACTACCTCCACCGCATCAATGTGCAGTACCTCGCCCACGACACCCTTACCGACATCATCACCTTTGATTACTGCCAGGGTGATACCCTCCATAGCGATATCTACATCTCCATAGAGCGCGTGCGCGAGAATGCCACCGACTACGGAGTGCCCTTTGAGCAGGAACTCCTGCGCGTGCTCTCCCACGGCATATTGCACCTCTGCGGCTATAAAGACAAAACCCCCGCCGACAGCACCCAAATGCGCTTTAAAGAAGAAGAAAAAATAAAACTTTTTAGTGAATAAAAAGATAAGAAATCAGGGGGCAGAGGTCAGCAATCAGTAGCCAAATACTACTGATCGCTGACCCCTGCCCCCTCTCTTTACTCTCTACTCTTTACTCTCTGACCTCTGATAGCCTTTATTCCTCCTATGGCAGCATTGCCCAACACAGCATAAATGAGAAGGAAGACCACCCCCACGTAGATATTTCTCCCTAACAAATAAAAGTCGATGAGCGAGAAGAACACACTCATCCCCAAAAAGAACTTTATCTTACGCTTCTTATACGGAATGGGGTAATACTTCTGTCCATAGTAGTACGAGATGAGCATCATTGCCATATAGGTGATAAGTGTTGCCAATGCTGCCCCTTTGTAGCTTAAAAGCGGGATCAGCAAAAAGTTGAAAATCACTGTCAGTGCCATACCTACCAGTGAGATTACCGCCCCAAAGGTAGTGCGGTCGGTTACCTTGTACCATACCGAAAGACTGTGGTAAATACCCAAACAAAGGTTTGCCAAGAGCACCACGGGCACAATCCACAGAGCTTCCCAATAGTCGCTATTAGGGATTAAGATATGCTTGAATAAATCCGTAAACACAGTGATAAACAGCAGTATAAAGCCCCCTGCAATGATGAAATACTCCGTCACGCGCGCATAGGTCTTAGGGGCGTTCTTGTCCTGCGCATTGCTGAAGAAGAAAGGCTCTACCCCAAGTTTATACGCCGTAACAAAGAGGTTCATAAATACGCCCATCTTATAGCAGGCGGAGTACACCCCTATGGTGCTATCGGCAGTCTCGGCAGGCAGTAGCATACGCAGGAACACACGGTCAAAACCCTCATTCACCGCAAAGGCAATCCCCGCCAAGAGCACAGGGAAGGCGTAAATCATCATCTCACGCCAGAGCCGCGCATCGAACGAGAAGCGTATCTTGACGTATATCGGTAGCACCAGTACCAAGGTAGAGAGGCTGGCGAGCATATTCGCCATAAAGATGTACCACACCCCCGTATGGGCAGAAGGCACTCCCACTTGCACATCCGAAAAGTAATAGAGGTTCAGCCCCAAGTTCAGTGCTACGTTGCTGATGCGCAGCAGTGCGTAGTATTTGGACATCCCCTTGTTGCGCAACCACGCAAACGGGATAACCACCAACGCGTCGAGCACCAAGATGAGGATTGCAAAGACGATATACTCCACATCGTAATCAAGCCAGCGAGCAATAGGATTGCGCAGCACATAAGCCAGCAACATAAAGAGCAAAGAGCTCACCGTGAGCGAAGTAAGTGCGGTAGACTGCACCACACTCTTGCGCTCGCCCTTATTCATAAAGCGGAAAAAAGCCGTCTCCATACCGTAGGAGAGCACCACATTACCCAGAATGAGATACACGTACAACCCCGAGTATACCCCAAAGGCAGCAGTGTCCAACTTATTGACATACAGCCGCGTGAGCAACAGCGTCAGCACCCTTGGCAACACCGTCGCTATCCCGTAAATCACCGTATCTTTAAATAACTTTCTGAGCATACTCAAGGGCTCTTTCCGCCCTTCAAACTGCAAATATACAACTCTTTTTAAAAAGAATACCACTATCTTCACTATTTTCTTAACGTAAACACCTCTCATACACCAGCGATACATCACGTTACACCACTAATAATCACTTAGATACAACCAACCCTAACAAGTATTCTCAAAGAAATTATACATTATACATTGTGCATTATACATTATTTCGTATCTTTGCCACATCTTTTTAACAATACTGCAACACAACATTTTCCTACAACAATCTAACCACTAAATCCTGACCCCAAACCCCTCAAGGTAAGAAGAACCTAAGAGAAAGGTAAGAGCAACTACGGTTGCAATACGGTACCAATACGGATGCACTACGGGTCTTCTACCTACCCTAAAAGGGGGCATTTCGGCACTATTAGGTATTGCATATTCTTCAATTGTAGAGCCATTTCGATGAGAATATGTTAAAAACACCCTCTCAATACACCTCTCCTTCCCATTTTTCTCCTATCCAAAAAGGGCTGTGTAGCCTCACTTTACCACTGAGGGGGCGGAAAGCAATTATTAACAAACGTTAAATTATGGGATTTTCTTTCGAAAAGTTTGCGCATTTGAAAATTAGCGCTATTTTTGCAGCCTAAACGAAAACTTAATAATTAACGAATATGGCACTTTTTTTAAGCATCCTCCCTATTGTTTTGTTGATTTACCTAATGGTAAAACGCAATGCTTACCCCTCATACGTAGCCCTACCGCTAATCGCTGGGCTGGTATACATCATTCAGCTGACGTACTTCGACGGCTCGTTTATCGTGCTCAACGCCAACATCGTATCGGCGATGTTCTCAGTGATGACCCCCATTACAGTCATCTTTGGGGCAGTGCTCTTCAACCGTATGATGGAAATCTCCGGCGCGATGGATGTACTACGCCGTTGGTTGGGCAATATTAACCCCAACCCTGTCGCCCAACTGATGATCATAGGGTGGGCTTTTGCCTTTATGATCGAAGGTGCCAGTGGCTTTGGCACCCCTGCGGCGATCGCAGCGCCTATCTTAGTAGGCTTGGGCTTCAAACCCTTGCAGGTAGCTGTTCTCGCCTTGGTGATGAACTCCGTACCAGTATCATTCGGGGCAGTGGGCACCCCTACGTGGTTCGGCTTTAGCAGCCTGATTGATAAGAAGCTGATCAGCGACGGCGAGCTTTCGCAGATAGGGCAGATCAGCGCTCTGATACACTTCCTTGCGGCCTTTATCATTCCACTCTTAGCCCTACGAGTGATCGTCCCTTGGCAGAAAATCAAAAAGAACCTCGGCTTTATCTATATCAGCATCCTCGCCTGCACCATCCCTTACGTGGCAGTGGCTTGGTTCAACTACGAATTTCCTGCACTGGTAGGCGGTGCCATCGGCTTGGCAATCTCCGTATGGGTGGCTAATAAAGGCATCGGCTTAGAGAAAACCACCGAGGAGCAGCCTGAGCACGAGAAGGTAAAGGCGGGCGAACTGACCAAAGCGCTTTTCCCTACTGCCTCGCTAATTGTCATCTTAGTGCTTACGCGCATTCAGCAACTCCCTTTTAAGGCAATGCTCAACGACCCTACTGAGGTTTTTCACCTACACTTAGGCTATCTGGGTGATTATCACATCTCCAAAGGACTCATCTTCTCCCTTACGAATATCTTCCAAACAGGCGAACAGGCAAGCTATAAGCTACTTTATGTGCCTGCGCTCATCCCTTTTGTGGTGACGGTGCTGCTCTCTATCCCTGTCTTTGCCCTTTCAAAGAAAAGTGTAGGGGGTATCTTCTCTTCGAGTTTTAAGCAAGTGCAGAAGCCTTTCCTCGCCTTAGTAGGCGCCTTGATTATGGTAAACGTGATGCTCATTGGAGGCGAAAGCTCAATGGTGCAAACCATCGGACGCGGCTTGGCGAGCGCTACAGGTTCGTTCTGGACGCCCTTTGCTTCTTACCTCGGCGCGGTGGGCGCTTTCTTCTCAGGCTCGAACACCGTGTCAAACCTCACCTTTGGGGCGGTACAGTACTCCGTAGCACAAGCCACAGGGCTTTCAATACCTCTAATCTTAGCCCTGCAATCCATCGGAGGCGCTATGGGGAATATGGTGTGTATCAACAACATCGTTGCCGTATGCTCAGTGCTGGGCATCGACAAAGCCGAAGGCACCATCATCAAGAAGACCGCCTTCCCAATGTTCCTCTATGGCATTATCGCCGCTGTGGGGGCATATTTAGTAATGCTACTGTTTTAGATAGCTATACTAAAAAAACACCTGCTAAACGCTAAAAATTGTTAAAAAACTTGTCAATTCAAAAATATAGATTACTTTTGCGCCCAAAATACAGACGATGACTATTCAACAAGTTCAGGCTGAGGTAGTAGAAGAGTTTTCGTTCCTGAAGGATTGGGAAGAGCGCTATGCCTACCTCATCGATTTGGGAAAAGAGCTACCCCTGATTGACAATCAATATAAGACGGACGACTATCTCATCAAAGGTTGCCAGAGCAAAGTATGGCTTTTTGCACAGCTTGCCGATGGCAAGGTGCTGTTCACTGCTGATAGCGATGCTATCATCACCAAAGGAATTGTAGCCTTACTCGTAAGGGTGTTCTCAGGGCAAGCCCCCGAGGATATTGCAAAGGCAGATACGGGCTTTATCGACCAAATAGGGCTTAAAGAGCACCTTTCGCCTACCCGCGCCAACGGATTGGTGAGTATGATCGAGCAGATGAAACGCTATGCAGTAGCCTTTTCATTAATGGAGAAGTGAGGGCTTCGCCAGAAGTCAGAAATGAGAAGTGAGAAGTTAGAAGCCAGCGCACATTACTCTTTACTCACTAACCCCTAACCCCTAATCACTAACCCCTAAAAAATGGCAGAAATAGATACAGAAGCATTGGGTGAAAAGATTGTCGAGGTGCTTAAAGGCATCTACGACCCTGAGATACCCGTAGACATATATGAGTTGGGCTTGGTATACGACGTATTCGTCAATGAGGATTACGACGTGAAGATACTGATGACGCTCACCTCGCCTAACTGCCCCGTGGCAGAAGCCTTGCCTATGGAGGTAAAAGAGAAAATTCAGAGCATCGACGAGGTGCACGAAACGGAGGTGGAAATCACCTTCGACCCGCCGTGGAGCCAAGATATGATGAGCGATGTGGCAAAATTAGAGTTAGGATTTATTTAAACATTAGAAATAATTAATCACGTATGAAAAAAATTTTACTATCGGCACTATTTGTGTCATCATTAGCAGCTTTTGCACAAGAAGAAACCGCAGACCCAACAGTACCTGCGGATCAACCTACATCAAACTGGACAAAGGCAGGGAATGCCTCATTATTATTCTCACAATCGGCTTTCAATGCTGACTGGACAGGAGGCGGAACTAACAATGTCGCAGCTAACTTGGCTGTGAGTTATGCTTTCAACTATAAGAAAGAAAAATGGGCTTGGGATAACAACATCTTCGTTGATTACGGTATCACCAAACTCGAAGGCGACGATTTCGAACGCAAAACCAACGACCGCTTAGAGCTCAACTCTGTGTTAGGGCGTCAGGCTACTGAGCATTGGTACTATTCATTCTTCCTGAACTTCAAGACTCAGATGACACGCGGCTACAAGTACGATTCGGCTACCCAACGTACGCCTATCAACGACTTTATGTCGCCTGGCTACTTGCAGTTCGGTCCTGGTATGCTGTGGAAGAAAAGTGACAACCTGAAGGTGAACTTAGCACCAGCTACCTCAAAGCTCACTTTTGCTAAGAAGGAGTTCACCGACCCAACAAGTGCTCGCTACATTAAGAGCTTCTACGGTTTGGACGACAACAAGACAGTGCGTTACGAACTCGGGTTTGCCTTGAATGGTTATGCGAAGTTCAACGTAATGGACAATGTATCGTTTGAGAACATCCTCAATCTGTACAGCAACTACCTGAAAAATCCTCAAAACGTAGATATCGACTACACTGCTAACGTAGTGATGACTGTCAACAAGTATTTGAGTGCTAACTTTACTTTCCAAGCCATCTACGACGATGATGCGGCACGTGCCTTCCAGATTCGCGAAGTGTTGGGCTTAGGGGTAAACTATAAGTTCTAAATCACATATAAGCTTTTATCTTATTATTAAAGTTTAGGCTGCCTGCTGGGCAGCCTAAACTGTTTTATAAAGGGAGACATTGTTCTATGCTAAACAGTGTAACAAAACACCTAAGAATAGGTCTAAGCGTTTAAGTTTCTTATTTTTTTGGCACCCCATAAACAGGGAAGTAATATTGAGGTCTTTTACTACTTTGTAAGGTGTACACATCGTTAGGCAAACCGTATTTTTCCGTACGCTTTTCAATATAAAAACCTTCTTTCCCATCATTTAAAAAGAAATTAATCAGATTAATGGCAGCATTCGCCACATCTTTATCTCCCTGCCAAACTTTCAGATCATCTGCTATAAGTTTTCCTTCACCTTCATTTATGTAAAGCTTCTTATTCTTAACCTCATATCCACAACGGAAGGTGAGTATATTTGGGTTATTTGTAAATTTGTGCCATATTTCAATAAGGCATACATTATTTTCCCTAAAAAGAATCCTATAAGCATAGAGTAACTTCCCTTTAGAAGAGAAATACTGCCTCCTCATTTCTACTGAACTTAATGAGTTAAGAAAATTCTGAATAATATTGGCAAAACCAGCAAGGTTATCAATTTCTTTATAATCATCTGTTATCACCTCAGGATAGGTTTTGAGAATAAGTTCAACGGTAACCCCATCGACAGTAGTTTTATAACTTTGTGTGGTGTTGTCAAGCTTTAATTCGCTAATCTTCTTTCCTTCTACATCTAATGGAGGCATAATTTGCACTCCATCTGCTGTCGGCAAAGTTCCAAAACTAATCGTCTTATCCCCGTTTGAAAGCTTTAAAAGACGACTCTCATAAGAAGTAGCTCTATACTCCTCAGTTCCTTTTGCGGTGGTAATCTTTAATGTATGTGGACGATAAGCAAATAACCCTAAATTAATTTCTTTATTTGTTATTGTTGAGATATTATTCCAATCGGTAACCGTTGCCTTTTCGAAGTACACAAACTTATTAGTGCGTTGGGTTTTAAACTTGAGTTTATCGCCTTCTTTGCCATAGTAAAGAAAGTCGAACTCTCCATAGTAGCCATTGCCTTGGCTGCCGAGGTTTGAGTCGGCGAGCTTGTGGATATGGTTCTTAGTAACGAAGGATAGCATTGTAGTTTGCCCCATCTTCACTTGGTATTCGCTGGTGGTGGTAGCGGTGTCGCTATCGATGTCGGAGGTCATCACTACTTCGCCATCATTGCTGAACTTCATCAGCAGGGTAAATCCCCCCACCTTACCTTCATTAGGCTGGTAGGCAAATCGCCAGCCATTTTCGGGGGCAGTAAGCTCTTTTATAAGGGCTTCTTGGCTTTGCTGCATCTGCTCGCTTGAGGAGATGCCATCTAAATCCTCTACGCCATTTTTGTTGCAGGCAGAGGCGAGCAATATTGCTGAAAATATCAATAGTATCTTTTTCATCGTAAATTATTTTTAAGGGTTTAACACTTCTAACATACGTCTTTCTACAAGGTCTTGCAGCTGGTAGATGTCGATGTTCCACTCGCTCTTAAAGTACTCAGCAACCATTTTTTCTTTTGAGCGAAGAGCCGCCTTACCATTGGCATTGGTTACGGCATTGATTTTTGCATCAAACTGAGCTTTTGACATACTGAGGATCGCTGAGGTCATTTCGGCAAAATCTTCAATATCATTAGCCATAGCGTAGGGGGTTATGAAGCCCTTGTTGAGGGCATCAACGTCTTTCACATTAAACCACTGAGCGGTGTAGTCGCTGGGGGTAATTTTGCGATACTCATCAGAATAGGGTTTGTGCTGATTGATGATGTGGCAATATTCGTGCTGAATGGTATGGAAATATTGGCGGGTAGCCTGTTGCTGGGTAATATCGAGCTGATCGACATTGAAGAGGGTGATCTTCATACCGCTATCGGCAAAGCCGAGGGTGATGGTGCCATCAGTATTTCTATTATAGCCGCCGATGAGTGAGATTTGTCGAGGGGCTACGGTTTTGATAAAGTCGGCACCGGCCACTTCTACGTAAGGGTCTATCCATACTTTCTTAACGATTTCGAGCATTGGTTGCACTTTCTCACGTGTGGGCGGGTAGAGAAACTTATTCTGTTCAAAGTCGGCATCTATCCACTTATAGGTAACAGCGATGTTATAAGGTCGCTGAAAGTTGTTGTAGATAAACCTATCCAAGGTGGTTTGAGAGTACTGGTGTCCTCCGTCAAAAATACTCTTATCTGAGAGTTCGTCTCCGTTATCGCGCTTGCAGGCAGTGAGGCTCAGCATCGCTATTGCTATTAGTATATATCTTTTCATCTCTATCATTTTTTAGGGTGATTATCTTGGGTTAGCAGGGAGGCCAGCTTTCACGGCATCCTCAGGTATTTGCCACTCGCGGCGAGGGTCGTCTTTTTTAAGTTCATAAGTACCTTTGCTATCGGTGTGGGTAACGGTCATTCCCCAACGCTTGATATCAAACCAGCGTAGGCCTAAGTGCAGGAACTCGGCGCGACGTACATCAGCGATACACTGTAGCCATTCGCGTTGCTGTGTAGTGAGGCTATAGTTGGGGTCGAAAGCCGTTCCAACACCTGCATAGCGTCTGTTCATTATAGCCTCAGTGAGTGCGGGGTTTATGGTGCCTCCCTGAGTTTTATAGGGTAGATAAAGGTTAAGGTCAGCAATCACCTCAGCTGTGTTGCCGAGCATCAGGTTAGCCTCTACACGGTTGAGCAGCACCTCATCATAAGAGAGCAAGCTTGCCATTGTGTATCGATATCCTGTGCCTGCTGATATGTTATCATACTTAAAGTACTGCAGAAAGCGAGGAATATTGAGGTTCTCAGTGTTGCCATAGATGTCGTAAGCCCAATTGTTTAGGGTGGGATGGCTTCGCTGACCAATAATGTTTCTCGCTACGTTTATCGTCAACCCATATTTCACACTTCCGAATCGAATGGAATAGTCAGAGATGTTCCCTGAGATGAGTAAGTTAGCAGGCTCACTCGAACTCACATAAAGATTTTTGTTTTGAGAATAACTCAGTTGTGCATAGGCTACTACATTGCGCAAATTCTTAGCAGGGTCATTCCCTAAAACAGCATTTGCGTGGTTGATCACTTTTTCCCATTCACCTTTAGCTAAATAGAAGCGCGTAGCAAAGCCATTGGCAGCCTCTTTGGTAAAGTGAAATTTAGGCTGTTTATACTTTGAGTTGTCTATCAAGGCGATACCCTCAAGAAGGTCTTGCTCAATGAGGTCGTAATACTCTTTGATAGAAATGCGCTTATAGTTAGCAAAAACCACCTTCTCAGGCGTCTTCACATAAGGCAGCGCAACATCAGTGGCAGCCGTAGCTGGATTATAAGGTTTTGCCCAGAAGGTAACCAACATAAAGTGGGCATAGGCACGCGCCACAAGGGCTTCCCCTTTTAGGTAGTTGAGGTTTTTACCTTTGCCGATTTCCTGAACCGACTCTAAAGCCTGATTAGCAGCTGCAATAGCCGTATAAGCCGCATTCCAATAGTGGGTAGGCGTATCTTGGCGTACTTCAGTGTTGTCCTTCCAGTGATAAGCATCTGTATTGACGGTATTATTCTCCGTTACAGTGGTCTTATCATCGGCGTTGTCACTCATCGATTCTGCTACGAGCATATATAGCCCGTCTGGGTAGGCTGAGGTTAAGAGCTCTTGTATCTTCTCAGGTGTATTTATCTCTGTGCGCTTATCAGGCACTTCATCTAAGAAGGAGTTACAGCCTGATAGCCCCAGTGCTAAGGCAAGAGCTGCAACAGTTTTATTACATATATACTTTTTCATATCCTTTCTGATTTTTTAAATTCCTATATTGATTGTAAAGGTATACTGTGTAGAAACAGGGTAGGCAACCCCACCTGCTCTAAAAAACTCAGGGTCTTGCCCATTGAGGTTCTTATCCGCATAGATAAGGAACGGATTGGTTGTTTGCAAACGCAGCGTGAAGTTGCTTAGCTTAAGAGCCTCGAGCAAGTCTTTGTTAAATGAGTAAGAGAGCGAGATACTCTTCATACGGATAAAAGCACCATCAACCACCCGCTCGCTTGAGTAATTGTAAGCGTTGTAGATCTTTCTCATATTATCACTTCCCACTGTATTGATGATTCTCTTTGAAGCAATAGCAGGAATATGAGTCTGCTGGTCTGAAGCCGTCCAACGGTTGATAAACTCACGAGGGAAAACGTCCAAATCGTTATACTCAGAGCTATAGATAGGGGCGAGCCTAATCTTATTGCCTGCAGAGGCAGTGATGAGTGCACTCAGCTCCCAATTCTTATACTTAAATGTATTAGAGAGTCCTCCGGTGATGTTAGGCTCTACGGGGCCTTCCTTCTTGAGGTAGCTCAAAATATCTTGTCTATCTTGGAAGTTGATGTCTCTAAAAGGATCTTGACCTTCTTTGAGTTTCAGCACAGGCAATCCGCGATCGTCTAATTTTTGGAAGTCAAAAGAGTAGAGCGTATTGCGCTGCTCGCCGAGCACGTTGCCGCCCAATTCACGCACCAGCCCCCACACATTCGATTCATAGCGCAGCTTGGTGATCTTCTGGTCGAAATAAGAGAAATTGATCTCAGATGTCCACGAGAAGTTGTCATTCTTAAAGTTGCGTGTGCGCAGCGCAAGCTCAATCCCCTTAGTGGTCATCTCTGCATTGTTGGCCAGCTTAGTCTGCTCGCCACCCACGCCAGAGGTGCGCACGTAGTCAATGAGGTCCTTAGAATTCTTTTGGTAGAGATCGACTGTGAGGTTTATGGCGTTCTTAAACAGCCCGAGGTCTACCCCAATGTTGCTTTCGTATACCTTTTCCCAAGTGAGTTCGCTGTTTTGCAGCTGATCGATCACGATTTTATTTTCGCGATTGCCTGGCACGTAGCGCTCAGTAACTTTGTTTTTGTAGATTGCCAGCGCATTGCTTGCACTTCCTAAGCCAGCGATGAGTCCGTAGCCAGCGCGCAGGGCGAGGTTAGAGACGGTGGGGTTGTTAGCGAGGAACTTCTCTTTGCTGATATTCCAACGTCCACTGACGTTCCACGTAGGCAACCAACGGGCAGAGCGACTGCGGCCGAGCTTGTTAGAGCCCTCGTAGTTGGCTGTCAGCGAGAGCACGTAGCGTTCGTCAAAGGTGTAGTTGCCTTGCAAGAAGAAGGCGATGCCACGCTCTTTGTTGAACGAGCTATCAAAGTAATCGATGTTATCTTGTATGTATTTTTGCAAGATGCGATAGTCGGTGAATACGGAGCCACCTTTCTTGAACTGGTAACCATAGCCAGTGCTGAAATTGTTGTCGCGGTCGGTATGGCGATATTCTTGCCCGAGGAAGAGCTTTACATCGTGTACATTCTTAAACAAAGACTTGTATTCCAACGCATTGCGGAAGTAGTAGCTCTGTAGATTGTCTTCAGAAGTTCTTAAGATACCTCCATTAGGCAACACCACTTGTGGGATAGCATCAGGGTTGTCAGGGTCTGTAAATAAGAACGGATTGTTCTTAGCAATGATGGTCGTCTCATTGGCGCGGTGTGCCCCAGCCACATTGCTATCCTCCGTCATTGAGTGTTTATTGGTGCTCTTTACGTGGCGCACAGAACCGAGAAACTTGTAATGTAGGTTCTTATTGATCTTAAAGTCGATATCACCTTGCAACTTCAGCTCAAGCACGTTGATATCCATATAGTTGTTGCTAAGTTCGTTGAGGATATTCATCGGTGCGTAGTTATAGCGGTAGTACTCCAAAGCTCCATTATCGTCATAAGGGCGCAGCGTGCGACTTGTATTGAGTGCGTAGCTAAACGGATTGATATCGAAGTCGCGCGTGTACTCACCGGTTACTTGGTTTGCCTTACGGGTATAGGTACCTGGTGCTTTTTGCTCACGTATCGACCCTTGTGCCAATACCCCTACGGTAATCTTAGGCGAAAGGGTGTAAGTGGTCTTCAGGTTACCCGTAACACGACGTACGCGGTCGGCGATGCTCCAACCTGGGTCAGTAAAGAAGCCTACTGAGGCGTATTGCGTAGAGTTTTCACCACCTCCCGAGAGACTCACAGTGTGGTTCTGTGTGAGCGAAGGGCGGAAGAGCACTTTAAACCAGTCGGTGTTGGCATATTCATACTTTTTGAGGAAAGCATTACGCCCTTCGGTGGTGTTTTCCACCAAGAAACGCCCTGTGGCAGGGTCGTAAGTGTCGATGGCACGGTACATCATATTGTAAACCCCACCGTAGCGTGCTTGGGTATGCGAAGCAAGGCTAAAAAGCCCTTTTTCTTCTAACTCACGGTAGATGGCCATCGTCTCTTGTGAGTTGAGGATGTCGTACTGCCCATAGTTAGGCACTGAGCGCACGGACTGCTCGAGTTGGTAAGAGACTTGGGTGCGGGTGTTCTTCTTACCGCTCTTAGTGGTGATGATCACCACCCCGTTGAGTGCACGTGCCCCATAGAGCGAAAGTGCCGAGGCGTCTTTAAGGATTTCGATAGACTCGATGTCGTTGGCATTGAGCCCTGAGATAGCTGAACTCACCAGCGTAGAGGCATCACCTGAGGCAAGCTGCTCAAAAGTGAGGTTTACGACCTCTTCTTGCACGGCACCATCCACCACCCACAGCGGCTTGGTGTCGCCAAAGATAGATGAACCACCGCGGATGGTGATCTTAGGAGCGGTACCAAACGAGCCTGAGATGTTTTGGACGTTCACCCCTGCAGCACGCCCTTCGAGCATACGCCCCACGTCTACCACGCCGTCCATCTTTACTTGGTCGGCTTTGAGGGTTTGTGTTGCCCCTGTGAACTTGCTTTTGTCTACTGTTTGGTAGCCGGTGATGATCACTTCACCGATCTGCACTACGTCTTCTTTCATCTTAATGTTGATGATCTTTGCAGTGCCGACTATTTTGCTCTGGGTAGCCATCCCGAGGGTTGAGAACTCCAAAACCGCCTTATCATCAGGCACTTTTACTTTGTAATGCCCATCAAAATCGGTAACAGCCCCAATGTTACTACCTTTTATGATGACATTTACGCCCATCAGCGGTACGCCCTTATCGTCGGTAACCGTACCGCTCACTTCTCTTGTCTGCGCGAAGCCGACAAGCGGTACTGCCAGAAAGAACAGCAGTACCCACCATACATTGTTGTTTACTCTCATATCCTTATTATTTATTATTAACGACGGGGCAAAGTTATATTTATTTTCTTCACTTTGCAAATATAAAAAGATATTTTTTTTCACAACAACAAAAAGGCTCTTTGATTATTCTGTTACAAAAGTTGCTTATTTCGTTATATTATTCATAAAGTTAACATTTGTTTTTTGCATTCTATTTATAATTAAAGATTTTGGTATAGTAAATTTATTGTAAAAAAATGTTGTTATATGGGCTTTTATAGATACTTTTGCGTATGGTCGCAAACGATTTTAACCTAAAAATACACTATTTAAGCCTGTGAAGGTAGACAAAATATTTCTTATGATTTCGCAAAATAAGGCGTTGTTTTATACTACTTTTTTGATATAAGTAGATAGAAAATACCAACAGAGGTATGTAATCCCCTGTAAGGAGGAAGTACATACCTCTGTTTTTGTCGCTTATTTCCTTATGCAATTAACTTCCTAAGCACACGTACGCCATAGGGGTGCCCTCATCGTCGTAGCCCTCGAAGCTTAGCCCTTCGAAGAACTTATGGTCGCCCAAATCCTTCGTGAGGAAGAGCTGGTGGAGATACCACAGCAATTCCATCGCTACGAAGTTGCCGTCCTGCGAAGCCTCGAGGGTGGCAATTACCTCTACGGGACCTTCATCGGAGGTGTTTTCTACAAAGGAGTCGGGGTCGTCAAGCGTTTCAAAATCTTGCAGCTCATCAAGGCTATCAATATAAGCCTCGTAGGAGACTTTTACCTTGGTGCTGGCAAAGAGCGTCTCAAAGGGGTTGAAGTCGTCTAAGGGATGCTCCAATCCCTCGTTGTATTGGCTCACAGCTGCCCAGAAGGTCATCACCGAGTCGTAAGAGGTGTCGTTGAAAGCCCAATAGACATCGTTGAGTGCCTCGTGGTGCGATGTGAGCTGAAAGCCTTCGCATACGTTGGGGCGATTGACGTCGACCACAGGCGGAAACGGCATCTCTGCCTCGCGGAACCGCTCTAATAGGGCGTTGGTGCCGTGCTCGAGTTTGTAGTTCATCTCCTCATCATAGAGCGGTATCAAGGTGTAGAACATCACCCTGCGCTCAGTGTCGTCATCGGCAATCTTCTCTTTGAGCGAGAGGGGCGCGCTTTCATCTAAGGTCCATAGCGGGTAGACCATAAAGCCCGTGAAGTTAGTGCCTGGTATCTTTTCGCCTGTGGGGATGGTGTGCCCTTCGCCTAACCACGTATCCATTTGCAGTGGTAGGCGCGAGAGGCGTTTGATCCAATAGATAGGCCAATAGCTTTCATCTTCTTCGCTCTTTACGTCATATTCTTCACCAATCTTCCAATCGGGTGGCAAGAGCATAAATAGCTCTAAGCGTTTGGGTTCGTCTTCAGGGGCATTCATACGGTAGGCACCTGCCCCTACGGTGGTTACGCAATAGTAGTCCTCACCGTCTTTAGGGTTGATGATGTAGACATCGCAGTGGATATCAAGGGAGAGTATCTCGTGGAACACTAGGTCGCTCTTGCCCATATTTTCGTCTATCCAAGCCTCTACGGCTTCTAATTCCTCTTCGGAGTAGAGGTGCAACTCATAGCCTTCTTCAAAATCTATTTTGTCTGACATAGCGATTTTGTTTTTAAATATGTTTCAGGCGACAAATATAAGGTTTTTTGTTTAGATTGCCAAATGTGATTAGTTTTGAGCTTCGAGCTTTGAGCTTTTAGGGCTAACGCACCGTTTTTATAGTGGATATTTTAAGGAGTAAGGTTCGATAGGATGTTTTAATGTATTCTTACTAAAATAGCTCTATTATTGAATAATATGTAATCGCTAATCGTGTCGAAATGCACCCTTTTAGGGTAGGTAGAAAGTCCGTAGTGCATCCGTATTGGTACCGTATTGATACCGTAGTTGCTCTTACCTTCCTCTTACCTTGCTCTTAGGTTCTTCTTACAGGGAGGGGTTAGGGATCAGGGTTTAGTGGTTAGATTGTTGTGGGAAAATGTTGTGTTGCGGTATTGTTAAAAAGATGCGGCAAAGATACAAAATAATGTATAATGCACAATGTATAATGTATAATTTCTTTGAGAATTTTTGTTGGGGTTGTTGTATCTAAGTGATTATTAGTGGTGTAGAGCGATTTATATGTGGTGAGTGGGGGTTAAAGTTTCCAAAATAAATCGCCAAAGGTGAAGCTCAGCATTAGGCAGTTGCCTTTAAAGGGGGCACTGTGGTGGTCGTTCAATCGGAAATCGTTTAGGTGGAGACTCAGTCGCAGCCCGAGATAGCCCGCCCCCTGATACCATTTTTGTACTTCTATGTATGGACTGAGCAGTAGGCTTTCCTTCTTTTGTCGCAGATAGCGTCCGATGCCCAGTGCGCCATCCTGTGTGCGGTATTCGCGCTTGCCATAGCCTACCCCCGCCCCGATCATAAGGGTGTTACGCTGGGCTTGGAGCACTTGGTAAGAGAGGTCGGTGCGCACAAAGTACATAGGGCGAATATCGCTCGGGAGCGTACGCCTGCTTTGTGCATCTCCTTCATAGGCGGGGTAATGCACCTGCAAGGGTTCGTGCTGCCCTAAGACTTCGCCGCCAAAGAGCAGCGTTACTGAAAATCCGTCCTTGCGCGCGCCTATGCCCACAGCAGTACGGGCGATCACCCCTACGGGGTCGCTCTTTACGGTTGAGTAGCCCATTCCTATGTCAAAGAAGCCGCCGATGCCATCGCGGATAGTGCTGTAATCCACTGGTGGACGCTCGCTGTGCTTTACGCGTTTGAGTTTGGGGATCTCCCTTTTGCCTAATTCGCGCACCACAGTGCTGTCCTGCGCTTGGGCGGCACAAAACGCTGTGAGAGCCGTGCCTATTACGATCAAAAAGTGTTTCATTATCGGTTGTATTTTGTGTTTTATTCTACTGAGTAACCTTTTACGGCAAATTGCATTCCTAAGCCTAAGGGTATTTTCTCCAAATCGTTGCCATTGCGCACCCAGCAGCCTGAGAAAGAGGCTGCAAAACACGTCTCATCACCTTTCTTACCTATTGAGGAAACGACCCTAAAGCCTATCCATACCTCGCCTTTGGGCAACAGCACTCGTAAAGATTTCTTTAAGGTCATTGCCTTTTTGTTCTGCGGCAACTCAATGTAGATGGGCTCGTGGATAAGCGGGGTAAATACACTCTTGTCCTCATTGACACTGTAAAACTCCAAGCGCAGCAGCGTTTGGGCGGTGTTTTTTAGCAGTCGTAGCTCAAATTGGGTAGCGATATGGTCTTTTTTCAAGCGCATAAAGTCGCCGAGCTCCTCACTGCCACTCGTTTCAAACTCATCAGGAATAATACACACCGAGCCCGCTACCACGCGAACGCCTTTGCCCATCAAGGTCTTTTCCTTGCCTTTTTTGACGTTTACGGTTACCTCAGGCACTTCGATGGTACGCTCTTTTAGGCTGATGACAAGCGGCTGTTGCCCCTGTAATGAGGCGATGGTAAACGCCTTGCGCTCATAGCTCAAGTGCGATACGAAGAGGCTATCGGTAGGCTTGTAGTCGGCGACATTCAGAGAGAACGCCCCTTGTGCATCGGTAGTGATACCGCGCGTAGTGCCCACAATGCCTACGTCGGCATAGCTGATAGGCACCCCGTGTGCGTCCTTAACCGTACCCTTAATGAGGCTCTGTGCCTTTGTGCTAAAAAGGCTTAATACTGCGATTGCTAAGATAAGCTGTTTCATATAAAATACTGTTAAACGCTGCAAATGTAAAAAATAATTCTTTACCTAACATCTTGTGTACATATTTTTTTAGCACAAAAAAAGTATAACACATTGTTTTACAATGAAATAATAAGTATAAGAGACCGTTTTATTATCGACTCGTTAGAAATATTTTAGTGAATATTTTTGGTAAATTAAAAGTAATTAGTATATTTGCAAAATATTATCCTTAAACATAAAAAATATGAACATCACAACAGACGCCATACATACTTATGAAAATCTGCTTTACCGCAATAAGGTCAAAACATTTTCTATTTATATAGTAGTATTACTAAGCCTTTTTGTACTGCTGATCTCTCTGCCCTTTATCAAGGTAGAGGTGAGTGCACAGGCACGGGGTGTGCTGCGCAGTGATACGGAACCTGTACCTATCAATAGTATTGCTTCGGCTCGGGTAGAGCGCATCTATCTTAAAAACAATCAAGAGGTTGCCGCAGGCGATACCTTAGTGGTGCTCTCCTCCGAAGGTCTTAGTTCTGAACGCGAAACAATACTTAAAAATATACAAGAACAAAAAGACTTACTCACCGACTTAGAGCTTATTGCTCATAAGAGCTTTTCACAGTTGCAGACTGTTGCCCTTCGTGAGGAATACGCAGCCTACCGCAGTGCCTGTCAGGAGCTACAAAGCAAAGTGGCACAAGCCAAAGTAAAACTCAACCGCAACCGACAGCTCTTTGATAAAGGGGTCATTGCGCTCTCAGAATTTGAAACATACGAATTTACCTATCAACAACTCAACAGTTCTTTGCAGAACCTCCAAAGCAAGTACTTCTCAGAGTGGAGCAACCGTAAAATCACCACTAAGGAGAAACTCACTTCCTTAGAGAATTCGCTTACTAAGCTCGGAACAGAGGCTCAGAACTACGTTATCAAAGCTCCTGTGGCAGGCACCATTGAAGGGTTCTCTGGTGTGCAGCAGGGTAGTTTTGTGCTCTCTTCTCAAAATATAGCAACCATCTCCCCTAATAACAACTTGGTAGTTGAGGCGTATGTAAGTCCAAAGGATATTGGTCTTATCAAGAAAGGACAGCTCGTTAGAGTTCAAGTGGACGCTTTTAATTACAACCAATGGGGCACGCTCACCGGTAAAGTTTTAGATATTGACAATAACGTAACCCAGCACAATAGCGATATATTTTTTAAAGTGCGCTGCCTCTTAGAGGACAATAGTCTTAGTCTTAAAAATGGTTACAAGGCAGCTATAAGCAAGGGAATGACCCTCACCGCACGTTTTATCATTGCGCGCCGAAGTCTTTATCAATTATTGTTCGACAAGGTAGACAATTGGCTCAATCCTACTCAATCCTTAAAAACATAGCCTATGAAGAAACAATGTCTCATAAAACAACACGATATCCGCGATTGTGGAGCTGCCTGCCTCGCTTCTGTTGGCAGCTATTTTGGTGTGCAATTGCCTATTGCCCATATCCGCCAGTTAGTGCATACTGATAAGCGCGGCACCAATCTTATGGGGCTTATTGAGGGAGCTGAAAAGATGGGACTCACAGCCAAAGGGGTGCGGGCTCCGTTAGAGGCACTCACAGAGTTGCCGCTCCCTGCTATCGCTCACACTGTGCTCGAAGGACAATTGCAGCACTTTATGGTGCTCTATAAAGTGGACAAAACACACGTACACCTTATGGACCCCGCTGAGGGCAAGATGGTGCGCTATACCTACGAGGCGTTTAGCAAAATATGGTCGGGCGTCTTAGTGCTTATTGAGAAAGACGATAGCTTTGTAGCACGTAATGAAAAAGTGAGCAACTTTCAGCGGTTTATTGAGCTTATCGCTCCGCATAAGGTAGTGCTCACTCAGGCACTTTTTGGGGCTTTTATCTTTACCCTTTTGGGGCTTTCTACCTCTATCTACATACAAAAGATAACCGATTACGTATTGGTAGATGGCAATGGCAATTTGCTCAACTTGATGAGTGTAGTGATGTTGCTCATTATTCTTTTGCAAGCGTATATAGGCACTAAAAAGAGTGTTTTTATACTCAAGACAGGCCAACTTATCGATGCCCGCCTCATTCTCGGATATTACAAACACCTCTTGCGTTTGCCGCAACGTTTTTTTGACACAATGCAAATAGGGGAAATCACCTCGCGTATCAATGATGCGGTGAAGATACGCGCCTTTATCAACGATGTGGCCATTGACTTGGTGGTCAATGTGCTTATTGTGCTGTTTTCCTTCACCTTAATGTTCGTCTACAACGTTACTTTAGCCCTTATAATGCTGGCGATTATCCCACTATACGCCTTAGTCTATTACCTCTACAACCGTTATAACAAGCGTGTAGAGCGAAAGCTAATGGAGGATAGTGCCCAGTTACAGACCCAATTAGTGGAGAGCATCACCCACGTGCGCACTATTAAAGAGTTTTCTTTGGAGGAGTTTTCTGACAGCAAGACAGAAAATAGGTTTGTAAAGTTACTTTTTACCATCTATAAATCGGGACTAAATGGCGTTTTTGCAAGCACTTCTACACAGTTTTTGGCGGCTGTATTCACCGTGATACTGATGTGGGTAGGGGCGGGCTATGTACTCAAAGGAACACTGACACCTGGGGAGCTTTTCTCTTTCTACGCCTTAGTAGGGTACTTCACTACGCCTGTGGCTTCGCTCATAGGGGCTAATAAGACGCTACAAAACGCAATGATTGCCACCGACCGCCTTTTTGAAATAATGGACTTAGAGCGCGAAAAAACAGAAAACAAAGTAACGCTCTCTCGTGAGCATTTTACGGATATAGTTTTTGAAAATGTATCCTTCCGTTATGGCTCGCGCACAGAGGTATTCGAGAGTTTCAATGCTACTATCAAAGCAGGCACTATCACAGCTATTGTGGGGGAGAGTGGCAGCGGCAAAACCACACTCTTTGCTCTTCTGCAAAACCTATATCCCCTGACGGCTGGCAAAATCACTATCGGGAGCTATGAAGTGAGCCACATTGACGTGCAAAGTCTGCGCTCCTTTGTAGGAATTGTACCGCAGCAAGTAGACCTCTTTTCGGGTTCTATTATTGAAAATATCGCCCTTGGTGATAACTTCCCCAACCTGCAACGCGTATATGATCTGTGTAAAGCACTCGGTATCACTGCCTTTGTAGAGAAGTTGCCCTACGGTTTTGAAACACAAGTAGGTGAAAATGGAGCACAGCTCTCAGGCGGACAAAAACAGCGTATTGCGATTGCCCGTGCCCTCTACAAAGACCCACAACTCCTACTGCTTGATGAGGCAACCTCAGCCCTCGACACTGCCTCAGAGCAAGTAGTAAAGCAAACTATAGACGCCTTTAAAGCTCAGGGGCGCACTGTGATAGTCATTGCCCATAGATTGAGCACTATTGCCAGTGCCGATACTATCTTAGTGCTCGAAAAAGGTACGCTTGCTGAGCAAGGTACGCACCAAGAGCTTTTACAAAAACAAGGTTTGTACCATAAACTTTGGAGTGCTCAAAACCTCGTATAAAAATAATAAAAAAGATAATGACTATGAAGAAACTACACACGTATGAAAAAATCAGAAAGCTGCACGAATATATAGAACAGCAACAGATAATTACTCCTGAAGAATTAGCCTCTCACCTTGGAGTAAGCAGACGCAGACTCTTTGATATGCTCACTTATTTAAAAGACTTAGGTGCCTCAGTCTCTTATGACAGGAAAGCGCAGTGTTATAGATATGACAATGATTTTCAGCTGGTAGTAGAGATTAAAATTGTAGCTATTTCCAATGGAGAAGCACAAATGATTTCAGGAGGAACAACACTTTTTTCAAATATTTTTGAAGAAAATTTGCTCAGTGCAAGGTTTCTGCACTGAGCGATATTAACTTTGCACCCGAAATAAGATAGCAAGCGCGCGAGGCTATCTTTCGAGTAATAGTATTTAATTTTTAAAATTTTTAAACAAATGAAAACAGAACAAAAACAAAAAACAGAGATGTTGAGCTTAGATAAGCTTAACAATGTAAAAGGAGTTGAGGCACTTAGTGTTAAAGAACTCAAGGTAATTGAAGGAGGTGGTTTTATAGACTGGTGTAAGAGACATCTTCGACCAAAGGTTTTTACAATTCGTGATCAGATAACAGGAGAAAAGATTACAGATGCTTATGGCGTTAGCGTAACACTTTAATTACTAATTATGAGAAGGCTACCTAAGAGCAATATAACAGTTTTAGGTAGCCTTCTTATTAGAAATATATTAATTGTATGAAAAAAATATTAGCCTTATTCATAATATTAATTACTATACCATTAAGAGCCCAAGATGCGGTAAAAGAATTTAAACAGGTATGGACACCAAGAAGCCTTATCTTTGAAGATAAAAAGGTGAGTTTTAATATTGATAACCAGCAAGAGGGTAAGGTGCAACATCTCACAGGGCACTTTCTCATCTCATCAAACCTTTATAAAGCTAAAGAGTGTGTTTTCACTCCTTCAGACCCTCGAAAAGAAGAACAGAGAAAATCCTCTTTAAGTGCGTTAACCCTAAAAGCAGTCTTTATCTGTAAATTTTTGAACAAAGCAGAGCACTTAGAGTATTTTACAGTAGAGAAAGTAGCATCTAATACCTATAAATTATCGCCTGCAAATACTCAGGCTGAGCAATTATTGAAATTAGTGAAGGATGAAAAGGCTCATTTCATTATAAAACTTAATGAAAAAGGTGAGATATACTATACAGAGTCCTATCTTTCAGGTAAACAGAATGTTTCTATAAAAACGTGGTATAACTTTACTCTAATGGGAGATACTTTTGATTGGATGTTTGAAAATGAAAAGAATAGAGACGTTCCCAAAGATGAGATAGTTACTTATTTTACCAAAGCAGAAGGTAAAATCACAAATAAGGAAAATCAGGATTACATCAATTTTAAATTTGAAGTAAAAGAATAACACCTTTATGAAGCATCTTTCGACTATAATCTTTATCATACTAACAACACTTTGCCAAGCACAAGAGCAAGACACAATCGTTAAAGAACTTCCTAAGTATATAGAACCCATATCCGACATCACTCCCGCCGATGGCTTCTATGCTCTCTGGGATACTTCTGGGGGTTATAGCACTCGCAATGACGACCCTATCAGTTGGGTGTTAGATATAGGCTTGGGGGCTGGCGTAAGGCAGTACGGCTTTTCGGCAAATATATTCATTGGCAGTATCTCTAATAAAGTAACCCAGCCCTTATGGGTATATTACCCCAATTACGACAATGCCCCTCAAGGGCGTAAGATGGCAGAAAGTGAAGGCAAAGAGACTTATATGGCAATGTTAGAGCTGGGCTATAGCGTCTACACTCTTGGCAGGTATACCTTTGATGTGCAAACAGGGTTAGGCTACGGAGAGCGGCAGTATCGTTCGCGTGATGGTTTAGCCAGTAATGGTAAACGTCTCTCGCGCAGTAAAGGCAGTTTTATTTTCCGCCCTACACTTTCAGTAACACGTTGGTGGCGCGATGGTTCTTTCCTACGACTCAAAGCAATCTATAGCCTTGCCGATTATCGTTTAGGAGACGAGAGCACACCTATCAAAGGTGATTACATTGGGATAGGTATTGCCTTTGGCAATGTATTTTGGAAGTTTTAATTATAGAACCTGTTTAAACTTTTATTTTTCTAAGGAAGAAAAAACTGAATGCTAATAGATGCATCGCCACCCAATTGACATCTAACTTTTCATATCTGACCAATAAAGCTTTTTGCCCATCTATCCAAGCATTAGCCCTTTCTATTGTAAATCTTCTTTCGTATAACTTTTCATCAAAATAATTATCTCTTTCACCCCCATTTCTTGGGTTTCCCTTGATATTAGCAACAATATCTTTACTCTCTAAATAATCTCTAACTGACTGACTATCAAAACCTGCATCTGCACTTATAAATAGTCCCTCTGTATTTATATCAGCCTGTTCTAAGAACTCAAAAATAGCCTTTAGATTCTTCTCTATTTCGTACAGGTCATTATGATTTCCTGCCATTGGAGGACTCATTGCTAACATTTGTCTCTGATTATCACAAAGGAAAATAGCATTTGTCGTATTAGCTGCTTTTCTACCTTGAAACCCTCTACTTTCTCCTCCTTTTGTCTTACTATGGCTACCATCTATTTGAGCACAAGAAAGATCTAACTTACTCTTGTTTTTCTCTAAAATATTAAGCCATACCCTCTGAAATGAGCCGTCTTTGCTCCACTTGTTAAAGTAGTAATAGATGGTGTTCCAAGAGATTTCTCCCTCTTCAAATTGCTCTTTTATAGGAATTTCTCTCCACTGACATCCTGTTTTTAATCTCTTAAAAATCAGTGTAATAATTTTCATAAGACAGAATTTTGAAGAAAATCCTCGTTTTCCTACACTCAAAAAAGGTATAATCCAATTAATTATTGTATCTTTGCACATAGTTCCAGTTTTTTTTAGATTTTTAGTTTGACAATACAAAAGTACTAAAAATTCTGGAACTTCTTTATTTTTGAAAAGTTTAAACAGGTTTTTCCTTAGAAAGATAAAAGTTTAAACAGGTTCGTTGTTAGAAATGGGAAAAAAGCATATCATTTAAGTGAAGGAGAATGTAGTTTAATATCTTTTTGCTATTTTATGGCTAAACTTGAGGACATTGATACTAAAAATATGAATCCTATTATTTGGATAGATGATCCTATTTCAAGTTTAGATGGGAATCACATATTTTTTGTTTATAGTTTGATAAGTTCAGAAATCATTCAACCAAAAAAATTTGAACAATTATTTATATCAACACATAATTTAGATTTTCTCAAATATCTGAAAAGATTTTCAAATTATCTTTCTAAAAAAGACGGTCAGGAAAATATAATTTCATATTTTTTACTTACTAGGGAAAGTGATGAAAGTAAATTAATTATAATGCCAAACTATTTAAAAAACTATGTAACAGAATTTAATTATTTATTTCATCAAATATATAAATGTTCTATTGCAGAAGAAAATGATATTAATGAACATAGCTTATTCTATAATTTTGCTAATAATACACGAAAATTTTTAGAAGCTTTCTTATTCTATAAATATCCTAATGCAGACATAAACGATAAAGATAAACTATTAAAATTTTTTGAAGGAGACAAACAAGCTGTAACATTGGCAGATAGAATTGATAATGAATATTCTCATTTAGAGGGGTTATTTGAAAGAAGCATGAGACCTGTTGATATTCCAGAAATGAGAACAATGGCTCAATATATTTTAAAAAAGATTAAAGAAAAGGATGAGGAACAATATGATGCTTTATTAAAAAGTATAGGAGAATGTAAGAAATAAAACTTTGTCCGTTTTTTACAATTGTATTCCCTGCGCTTGCGGTACTTTTGCCCCGAATAACAAATACATTATCAGAATGAAATTAAACGCAGGTATTATCACCGAGAAATTAGCCGAAAGCAAGGCTTTCTACACCCAAGTATTGCAATTTGGCGTTACTTTTGAAAACGACTTTTATTTGCTGTTGCACACCCCCAATCAGGAGGCAGAAATCAGTTTTTTGTTGCCTAACCACCCTTCGCAACAGCCTCTCTTCCAAAAACCTTTTACCCAACAGGGCGTATACCTCACCATTGAAGTAGAGAATGTAGATGAGTATTACCACAAGTTAAAAGAGCAGGGCGTGCCCATTGCCATAGACTTACGCGAAGAGCCTTGGGGCGACCGCCATTTTGCCATTATAGATCCCAACGGCATCGGAATAGATATCGTAACCTATTCCGCACCCGAATAAAAATGAAAAATCCCCCATTGAAAGAGAAATCTACCGGCGGGGATTTTTTAATTAGCTAATTATTCACTACCTTTGCACTCATCATTCGTCATTCGTCATTCGTCGTTCGTCGTTCGTCATTTGTAATTCGCCATTTGGTTAGGAATTAAACTCGATAAAATCGAACAATCCTCTAAAAATTAGCCTATGAGAACATTCCTATTCTTAATCTTTATACTTAGCTATTCTCAAAATATGTTTAGTCAAACTAAGACAGATATAGATACCATCTACAAACAAGATTTCGAGGACTTTTCTCTACAATTAGTCAGAGATGATAGTGGTGAGAAGCAAGCAGAGTTCCGTACTTTATTTATAAATAAAAAAACGAGTATTTCTACAAAAATCTTTATTTCTACTTATAAAAAAGACCTTCATTGGATTTTTGGAAAATCAATAGGAGAAGGCGCATATTATACTTATAATATCATCAAAGGATTCCATTTAGAAAATAAGCTACTTGTTTTCTATTCTTGTTGGGGAGTAGTAATCGCCGTAAGTTTTGATCTAACTACAATGACACACAAGACCTATTACATAGGATTATACCCTCATACGGGAGCTTTTGCAAATCTCGCACATAGTATAGAAACCAAAGAATATAAAGGTATATTCTATTTTCATATAGAAGCAGGACAACAATCCGGAGGGAGAGCTAATATATTAGGCTACTTTAACCCTAAAACCAATGAAATGTATGACTACATTCCCGATAATAATCTTGGAAAACGCATTTCCGATATAAATAAATCTTTTGAAACCCTAAAAGAAGACAAAGAAACCTCTCTTTTTATAAGAAAATTGCTCATAAGGCTCAAATTAGCCCCTGATAATGTAGCAATTTCTTATATTTTTAGAGCTAAATATCAAAATTTCACTTATTTTTTCTATGTCAAGGACAATTCATCTGTAGAGATTCTAAGATATGATAGTGAAAAAAATGAATGGTTCGTAGGGGGCTATAGTGCCTCTCCTTCACTAACATCTGAAAAGCCATAGAACCTTTAGAAAACACACCCCCCCTCCCCGCTTATAGAAAAATCTACCAGTGGGGATTTTTTAATTAGCTGATTATTTGCTACCTTTGCCCATAAATATTTATCTTGTAAAAATACTAAAAGTAAAAAAAATGAAGAAAATTTTAATTTTATTACTCATTATGGCAACAACAGCAATCAATGCCAAAACAGAGCCTGTAGAAATACAAGGAGCAGTAGGCAAACTCCGTGGGGTGGTAACTACTCCCGACAACCTAAACGGAAAGAAAGTACCCGTGGTGATTCTCTTTCACGGACTTACAGGGGATATCAACGAGAAAATGCATACTACCATCGCCGAAAGTCTCGCCAAGGAAAATATCGCTTCCGTACGCTTTGACTTCAACGGACACGGAGAAAGTGACGGCTCATTTAGAAATATGACCATCGACAATGAGGTAGAAGATGCCCGCCGTATCGTTCAGTATGTAGAGAAACTCCCCTTTGTAAGCTCTATAAGTATCTTAGGGCATTCACAAGGAGGTGTGGTAGCAATTCTGCTCAGTGGAGAATTGGGAAAGAGCAAAATAAAAACGGTAACCCTACTCGCCCCAGGAGTAATTATCCACGACGATATGCTAAAAGGTTCTTTTATAGGTGCTTCTTTTGACCCGCTGAACGTACCCGAACAGATAAGTATTATGGGAGGAAAAGTAATTTTAGGAAAAGAATACATCTTAGCAGGGCAACGTATGAAACCTTTTGAAGCCGCCAAGCAATACAAAGGTGCCGTAAAACTCATTCACGGTACAGGCGACAGGGCAGTGCCTTACTCATATAGCGAATACCTTACCTATTTCTACAAAAAATCTGAATTAACCCTTATAGACCGCGCCGATCACGGTTTTTCAGGTAAAGAGGATACCTTAGCCCAAGAGGTTACCCAATGGCTGAAGAAACAGTTGTAAATTATAAAACACCCTCCCCATAGATACAAAAACCATCTATGGGGAGTTTTTATATCCCCAACTCATAGTAATACCTACACCTCAAAAAAATATTTATAAAATAATATATAGTAAGTTTGCTTATTATATAAAAACATATTACCTTTGCGCCCGAATTACAAATATTAATTTTTATGACAACCGCTACACTTATTGTACGTATTGTATTAGGGCTTATATTGGTAGTATTTCCAGTGAACGCTCTTTTTATCAAGGCTTTTAAACCAAAAATGCCTGAAAAAGCACAACATATTATGCAAGCTTTCCAAGAAACGGGCTATTTGCTTACTTTTGTGCAAGTAACAGAATTGATTGTAGGAATTTTGTTACTCTCAGGGTATTTAACGCCCTTAGCAGTATTGATATTGTTACCTATCTCTATCAATATTTTGCTATTTCACTTATTTGTAGCTCCTCCTGTGGTAGGACCTGGCTTATTTATTTTCTTGATGAATGTATTTTTACTATATTCATATAGAAATTATTACGAATTCCTATTCCATTTATAAATGAAAAAGAGACCTATCAAATATTGGATTATCGTGGCGAGCAGAGACCACGTACAAATGGGCGTTGCGGGAGGCTTTGCCCAAGCTTGCCACGGAAAGGCACAGCCTTTGAAACGTATGCAGGAGGGAGACGGTATTCTCTATTACTCTTCCAAACGCTATTTTGGAAAGGAAGACAAATGCCAAGCCTTCACGGCTATTGGCAGAGTGAAAGACGAGGAAGTCTATGCCTTTCAGATGAGTGAAAATTTTTGTCCGTTTAGGAGAAATATTACTTTTGTAGACTGCGAAGAAACGCCCATAGCCGACCTTATCGAGCTATTGGACTTTATCCCCAACAAAAAAGCGTGGGGATATCCTTTTCGCTTTGGTATTTTGGAAATATCCGAGAACGATTTTAAACTTATAGCCTCTAAAATGTTACACAATGACCTCTCAGCACTCAATTTTTAGTTTAAGAGCCGAAGAAAGCTCAGGGCTTTTACTTTGGCAGGTAAGTATGTTATGGCAACGCGGAATCAAAAAAGTGTTGCAACCTTTCGACCTCACACATCCCCAGTTTGTACTCTTGGCGAGTGCCCAGTGGTTCGCCCAACAAGGAAAGGAAATCACGCAGGTATCTTTGGCAAATTTCACCAAGATAGACCCAATGACTACCTCGCAAGTGGTGCGCACTTTGCAGAGCAAAGACCTCATCACAAGGGAAGAACACAAGACCGACACCCGCGCCAAAGTAGTTGCTATCACTGATAAAGGTGCCGAACTTATCGCACAAGTTGTCGCTAAGGTCGAGGCTTTCGACGATGAATTTTTCAGTATTTTGGTAACCGAACAGCCCTCGTTCAACGCTCAACTGCACAAACTTTTAACGAATTAACAGAATCGTTTTACTCCTTGCTATCCTTGGTATAGTTTTTTGTTTGGGTATTAATGGAGTGAATGCTTTGAAGGAAAAAGCGGAGAATAATTGAGCAATTCCCTAATTTTCTATTTCGCTAATTATTCCCTACCTTTGCACGATTTTAAATTCTATTATAAAGATGAATACAGAAGCAATTAAAATTTACGAAAAATGGACACAGATGTGGAATGGAAATCTCGACCTTGCCGATGAGATTTTATCTCCTACTTTCAAAGCGCACTTAACTTCCGACTCTACCCCTCCTCCGGCATCTGTAATCGATATCCCCAGTGCCAAAGCGTGGATTAATACCATTCGCTCTAAGGCAGATGCCTTGCATTATGAGATTGTACTCGGACCCTTTCGCGATGAGGACTTTATTGCTGCTTATTGGCGCGTAACCGCTACGTTAGGAGATAAAAAAGCAGTGAAAGTAGGTACTGATTTTCTAAAAATTAAAGACGGGAAAATCACCGACTGCTGGACGATGAACAACAGAGAATAAAGAAAAGCGTTTTCCCTTGTGCCACGTATAGCGCAAATGCTTTTTTAGCTAATGGCACAATGAAAAACAGCAACGCAATGGGTGTTTTAGGTATTTTTAAGGTGAAAAAACCTTACAAAAACACTTTATGGACTTGTGGCATTTTTCCCAAAGGCTAACTTATAGCTTAGGCAACCTTTGGCATTTCGAAAAAAGATAGAAAAACGAATAAATTAGGCTTTTTCCCGTAGGAAAAAGCCTAAAGTATTTACAAAGATACCATTTTCTCACAGGCAATGGGTGGTTATGGAAGTTTTTTAGAAAGTTTTATAAAGAATGAGAGTATACAAATAAATGAAATATATTTAAAATTATAGTACTTAAATAAAAATATTATTTTTTTTCATAATAAACGTGTTTAAACTTTTTTGAGGAACTTGGAGATAAACCCTAATAGGAGCATTCCAATCCAAGTTACATCAAGATACTCATATCTCATTATCAAACCTTTATATCCGTAAAGCCAACCATTTGCTTGTTCAATTTTAAACCTATTTTTGTACAATTCTTCATCAAAATAAACATCTGGTTGCTCTCCATTATTAAAGCTAAACCTTCTTTTTTACACTTAAAAAGGAAATAATCCAATTATTTATTGTATCTTTGCCCAAAATTCCTGAATTTTGGTGTTCTTTTTTTTCAAACACAAAATTACTAATTTTCGGGAACTTTTATTTTATTATAGGGAAAAGTTTAAACAGCTTCAATATTTTGTTCGTTTCAGTTTCTTTTTGTAATTTTGTCATTACAAAATAAAAATCAATAAGAAATGTCAGGAAATTTAGCTGACTACTAAACACTAATTCTATGTTAAAAGATATTTTAAACTTTCGTAGGGCGGTACGCTATTATGAGCCTACGCCCATCAGTGAGGAAAAGGTGCGCGAATGTCTTAAACTCGCCACACTGGCACCTACCAGCTCTAATATGCAGTTGTACGAGCTCTACCACATCACTGATAAGGCTTTGTTAGAGAAATTAGCACACGCCTGCCTCGAACAGCGTACGGCTACCACGGCACAACAAATGGTGGTTTTCGTTACTCGTCAAGACAAACACCGCGCTCACGCTCGTGCTATCTTGGAGTTTGAGCGTGGTAATGTACAGCGGAACAGTCCGCCCGAAAGGCAAGCCAAGCGTATTAAAGATAAAGAGGCATATTACGGCAAACTGATGCCCTTTGTGTATAGTAGATTTTTTGGGCTACTAGGACTCTTCCGCAAAGCGTTTGGGATGGTTACCAGTTGGTTTCGTCCTATGATGCAACAGCTCTCGGAAGGCGATATTCGCGTAAGTGTACACAAAAGCTGTGGACTCGTAGCACAGACCTTTATGCTAGCAATGGCAGAGGAAGGGTACGATACTTGTCCGTTAGAGGGTTACGACAGCCGTCGTATTAAGAAACTACTGCACCTACCTTGCGGAGCAGAAGTGAATATGGTGATTACTTGTGGACTTCGTGAACAGCTCGGTATCTGGGGCGAAAGGTTTAGATTGCCGTTTGAGGAAGTGTACAGACATAATGATTAATGGTTAATGAATAATGATTAGATACTAATAACTGTTTAATAATTCAAATATATGAAACTTAGGAATATTATTTTTACTTTTTTAGTTACTATTAACTTGGTAAATGCCAAAACAGAGCCTGTAACTATTCAGGGAGCTGTAGGAACACTTCGCGGAGTGGTAACCACTCCTGATACTGTGAAAAAGTCTCAGAAAATCCCTACTGTGATTATCTTTCACGCACTGACTAGCAATAAAGACAAAAAGCTATATGCTACTTTGGCAGATAGCTTAGCGGCACACGGTATTGCCTCAGTACGCTTTGACTTTAACGCACACGGCGAAAGTGAAGGAGATTTTAAGAAAATGTCGTTAGATAATGAGTTAGAAGATGCACGGCGCATAATGGCATTTACTAAAAGACTCCCTTTCGTAGGTAAGATAGGCTTGATAGGACACTCGCAAGGAGGGGCTATAGCGATGCTTTTGAGTGCCGAATTAGGAAAGAAAAACGTTAAAGCATTAGGCTTGTTAGCACCTGCTTCTACAATTCACGACATACTATCACAAGGGGTACTGTTTGATGCCACTTTCGACCCATTGAATGTACCTGAGGAGCTTTCCTTTTTTGGAGGGAAGGTAACTGTGGGGAAAGACTATATCCTCTCGGCACAACGCTGCAAACTCATTCAGAAAGCGAGTACCTACAAAGGCAAGGTGCTGGTGATTCACGGCACAGGTGATCGGATGATATCCTATACCTATAGCGAGAATTTGCCTTTTTTCTACAAGCATTGTAAGGTAAGTCTTATTGAAAGAGGAGACCATTTGTTTACTGCTAAAGAAGCGGAAACAGCAGAGATGATGACACAGTTTATGCTGAAAAACTTGAGATAATGAGTTGATTTGTCGATTTGTCAATTTGCCGATGTGCCCCTATTTACTAATGACTAAACATTAATAACTAATTTATCAAATGAAAATATATAAAATTACCAATATTGTAGGAAATGAAGGCTTTGCTTGTATGCGACAGAGTAACAAGCAATATGTTAGAGATGTAGAAGTCCTTGATGTATGGTGGGACGACTGGTGTAGTGGGGGTAAAAAAATAGGCGATTTTGTAGAGTGTATAGGTACAAAAATCTGTAAAACAGGAGTATTTGAGGCTTTGCGCAAGCATTTTGATGGACTTAAAGCAGTACCTTTGCAGCTAGAAAAAGATCTTAAAAAGATAAGAAATGAAAAAGAGAATTTTAGGTAACAATCTGCAAGTCTCAGCACTTGGCTTTGGCTGTATGGGGCTTTCACACGGCTATGGCACTACGGAGCTATCGCACGCTGAGCAGGTGCAACTTATACGCACTGCACACGATTTAGGGGTAACTTTCTTTGACACCGCTCAGGCGTATGATGACAATGAATTGCTTGTTGGTGAGGCATTACAGCCTTTCCGCAAAGAGGTGGTACTCGCTACTAAATGCGGCATTTATGGTATAGACGCTGCTAATGGCAAAATGAACTTAGATGCACGCCCCGAGACCATAAGGCGCACCTTAGAAGACTCATTGCGCCGCTTGCGTACAGACTATATCGATCTGTACTACCTTCACCGTGTAGACCCCAAAGTGCCTATTGAGGAGGTTGCCCTGACGATGCAGTCGCTTATTAAAGAAGGCAAAATACGCCATTATGGACTTTCAGAGGCCGATGCAGAGACGATACGCCGCGCACACGCTGTAGCCTCTGTAACAGCCCTCCAAAGTGAGTATTCTATGATGTGGCGCATTCCTGAGGCAACTATCATTCCTACCTTAGAGGAACTCGGTATTGGCTTTGTACCTTACAGTCCGCTCGGCAAAGGCTTTTTGACAGGGAAAATCAAAGCAGAAAGCACCTTTGCCAAGAACGACCATCGCCGTAAAGCGCGCCTCGGGCGAAAGTGCCTCAAAGGTACACACATCGCCTGAGACAAACAGCAGGCCGCTACCGCGCTCCCCTACTACCCGAACGCCATTGCGCACCACCACCACACTCCCCTCTTCCACGAGGATAAGCACCTCATCTCTCAGACGGAACGTTTGCCCGAGAGCCGCCTGTTGAAATATATTCTGCTAGTTGTAAATCTGAATCATTGTGCGGCAAAGATAATGAATAATTTAGAAACAAGATGTCAGCAGGAGGTAGGGTGTTGCTCTACGACCTGCTGACTTCTCGTTTTTTTCACTTTTAATTTTCGTTATACACTATACACTTCTCTCTCCCCTATAAGTGATAATCGGCGTTTGCGTAGGTATAAGCCTAAGAGGAGGAAGAGGGTCATCGGGATAATGCCATAAGTGGGGGAGATGAGCAGTATCTTGTCATCGGGGATGTGGACAAAGCCTCCTGAGATGAGTGGGTTGAGGGCGTCCTCAACAGTGTGCATTATAATGCAGAGCCAAAGGCTGCGGGTGAGGAAGAACATTTCCACAAAGAGGGGTGTCCAGCAGAAGGCTACTATCAGTGAATACAGTGCCATTGCGACTTTGCCATAAGGGAAGAACATATTCAGGTAGTCCTCGCCTAAGAAGAAGAGGTAGTAAGGGATGTGCCATAGCCATACGATGGTGGCTACCACCCCGTAGAACAGCCAATCGCGCTTTATGAGCAGACTCACCTTAGGGGTGAGGTAGCCGCGCCATACGGATTCCTCAAAGATATTTTTGATGAACTCAAAGGCAATCCAAAAGCCAAAGATAGGCAGGTAAGCACTTAGGCTGAACTTTGAGGCATCAGCCCAGCCGAAACACACCCCTAATCCAATGGTGATTCCATAGATAACGGGGTAGACGAGTAGCGAGAGCAGATACCAACGCTTGTTGCCCTTCAGGTGAGGCGTTAGCCCCATATCCTTCCAGCCATCGCCACCGAAAGTTCTCAGGAGAATAACGGTAATGAGCGGGCTGGCGATCCATAGTGCGGCGCCTATGGTATCGGGTTCGGTGTGCGCCCCTTGGTCGGGCAAAATACTGTCGATCCAACCGCCTATCCAGCCGATAAAGGCGGCTACAGCGGTGAAGATAAGGACGTTTCTCAATGTTTGTTTATGTGTCATCATTATAAAATATTTTGTTAGTTACAATGTTTTTGCTACCTTTGCGGTGAAATACGGGGCAAAGGTACAGCGATAGGTGTGTAATGCCTTTTATTTCGTTAGCAAATGCTTTTATCTCAATAGCCAAAAGATATGTTACACATCACAGGAGAAGATTTACAAGCGATGGCAATGGAGAAGCGCGAGGCTGATAAGCATAGTGAGGTTGCGCTTCAGCAGTCGTATAGTGCGCTTATGGACGATACGGATTGCTTTTCGCTGCAAACGCAAGAGGCGGGGACGCACTTTGTTTACCAATGGGCGATGACCTTCCCCGAGGCGGTGCATTTGGAGCAGCAGTGGGCGATCCCTTCGGTGCGCTTTTGCTTTATAGACAAGGCGGCGAAAGGCTTTGCTATCCATACGCACGAGGTAGCGGAGCGCACGCTCTTTGAGGGGCAGTATCATCTCTTTTTCAGTAAGGAAGAATGTTATTCCAAGGAGACTTTTGCCGCGGATAGTCCTTACAGTTTGCGCTCTGTGGCTGTCTCGGGGGCACAGTTTGAGGCAATGGCACTGCGGTATCCTGAGGTGTTTAGTGTGCACTTTGAGCGTTACGATACGGGGGAGAACTTTTTCTTGCCACTGCAACACAGTCCTGCCAAAGCAGCGATACTGCGTGAGCTTGTGGGGCAATTGCAGTGTGCGCCTGCGTTGGGAGTTGCTGCCAAGGCGTATGCCGATGCGAAGCTGTTGGAACTTTTCTTACATCTCTTTACTGTTGAGAGTGCTGTGCCTGCTTATAAGTACTGCAAAAGGGCTGCCGACCGTGAATGTATGGGTGAAGTGGTGCGGCTTATCACTGCCGACTTGCTGCATACGCCTTCCATTGCAGAGTTGGCGCGAGCGGTAGGGCTTAACGAGAAGAAACTGTGTTATGGCTTTAAAGAACTCTATGGCACTACGGTTTACGGGTATCTCTTTGAGCACAAGATGCAATTGGCGCGAAGGCTGCTCACCACCACCGACCGCAGTGTAAAGGAAATCGCGTGGGAGTGCGGTTATGATGACTCTTCACACTTTTCAGTGGCGTTTAAAAGGCGGTGGGGGGAGACAGCGTCAGGGGTCAGAGGGCAGTAGTCAGAGATCAGACCGTAGGACGACATCCTGTGCAACGTATATACTGAATAAAGCTAGCTGTAAGTTGAGAAAAACAACTAAGTTAATTGATATGTATCTATTTGGTTATAAGGTAGTTTCAAAATAAGTATTAAAATTCTTTCTTTTTTATTGTAATTTATCGTTTATTTTTTTAATACCTTTGTGGTACTAATTTTAAACTATTATTTTTATGACAGGAGCAGAATTACAAAAGATAATTGACGACTATTGTGTAATGGCAAGTAATACCGTGCCAGGGTTCTTATTTATGGGGGTAATGAGCTATTCCGATGGTTCTATGATTTCAAAAGTGAGCAATGGTACCCCCTTTGCAAAGATTATTGAGGACGATATTTCTTCAATGTTATTGGTTATTCATAAGGTGAGAAGTGTGATTACTTCCAGCCAAGGGGTTGTTGAGATGAAAATGGAGCTTATTCATATTGAGACAGACAAAGTAATTTATATCATCTCAGTAAGTAATACAGGGGATTACTTTTCTATACTTGTCTTAGATAGAGATAAGGCAAATGTAGGTATCGCCCGCGCTATGTACTACAAAGGTAAACAGATATTGTACAAAGCTGTTAGTGAATTAGAAAGCTAAAATGCTCCCCTTAATTAAAGGCTACCTAAAAGGTCTTGCAGTATGTGACTAAATAAATAAACTAATGTTACAAGTAGACTTTTTGGATAGCCTTTTTTGTAATATATCCATCCTTTGTAGTTTTTAAATCAGATGAATGTACTTTTAACAGCTTTTGGAATGAGCGGAAGACTCTTCCACGCACCTTTTATTGCGACGCACCCACATTTTAAGCTCTACGGGGTCGTGGAGCGTCATACCCCGCAAGCCCAAAGCCTTTACCCCGAGGCAAAACACTTCAGCAGTGTAGCTGAGGGGCTTGCGGACCCTGCAATTGATCTGGTAGTGGTCAATACCCCTGTGCAAACCCATTATGAGTACACCCGTGCGGCTCTTTTGGTAGGCAAACACGTCCTAGTGGAAAAACCCTTTACGGTCAATGCTGATGAGGCTGCCGATTTGGTGCGCCTTGCAGCCGAGAAGGCACTCAGTCTTACAGTATACCAAAATCGCCGCTACGATGGTGATTTTCTAAAAGTAAAAGAAATAGTGGCAAGTGGCGTATTGGGCGATCTCAAGCAAGTGGAGATGCGCTTCGACCGCTTTCGCCCAACACTCAGTGCCAAAGCACACAAGGAGACCGCCGAGGCTGGTGGGGGAACGCTGCACGACCTTGGCGCACATCTCATTGACCAAGCCTTGGTGCTTTTTGGTACACCGCAGCGCATTGCTGCCGATCTCGGTTATATGCGCGAAGGCACGCTCACGAACGACTATTTTGAGATCCTTTTACACTACCCTAAGGAGCTACGCGTGCGCCTTATCTCCACTACTTTTGCCCTTGAACGGCAATGGGAATACAAACTCCACGGCACTAAAGGCAGCTTTTTGCAGCAGCGTTTTGATGCACAAGAAGAGGCTTTGGATAAGGGCGCAAAACCTTCTTTCTCCAAATGGTTACCAAAAGTAAGTGCACCGAATGGGATACTTCACACCCTTGATAAACGCGAAGAAACGACCGCCCAGCAGGGTAACTATATGCATTTTTACGAGGCACTCTATCAGCATCTCGCTTGCGGGGCAAAGAACCCCGTGCCTGCTACTGAGGCACTTGAAGTAATACGCGTGATTGATTTGTCAAAAAATGCTATCTTTGCAGTGTAAATGCTGTTAGGGGTATACGTATATTTAGTTAGTAATGGAATAATCAGTTTTTTATGGAGGTAAAAAAAGAAGTCGCTCCCTATAATTCTGTAGAGCGCTCTATCAGTGAAGATGCGGATCTGACCTATGGTTTAGATCTTATTGGGAGCAAATGGAAGTTACTTATCATTCGTAAGCTAAGCAATGGAGCCTTGCGTTTTGGGGAAATTAAGCAACGGCTGCCCCAACTAAGTGAGCGGATGCTTACTGTACATTTGCGTCAGTTGCAAGAGGCTGGGTTGGTGAGGCGACACGCCTATAACGAGGTGCCACCAAGGGTGGAATATGAACTAACCTATATCACCACTGAGCTTTTTCCTGCGCTGGTGGTGTTTAGGGAATGGGCGGCTAAGTATAAACGCTTGAATCAGAAATGAAATAACTCGTGAGTGGATCTGCTCTTTATGTTATTACTGTATTCCAAGGGTTAGGTGTCAGTAGCCTTACCGATATAAAACGTTATTAGCTACATACAAGATAAGTATATCGGTTTGGTACATTAGGTAATAGCTTTAAAGGTATTCTCATTATATATTGAAAAACAGCCTAAGCGAATAGTGCGCTTAGGCTGTTTTTGTGTTTTCCTAATAAATAATCGGTATAATTATCGTACGTTCAGTTAATTCTTTCTAGGTTGCTATGGATTACCAACTACCGCTGGCACCGCCACCGCCGCCCATACCGCCACCAAAACCGCCGAAGCCTCCGCTGCTCCCACCACCGAAGCTACCAAAGCCGCCTGATGAGAAACCACCGCCACTGCTACGCCCTAAGCTGGAGAGCATAATGATATCGAAGAGGTCTAAGCCGCGTGAGTTATTGCCGTTGCCGCCGCCTTTATTGCCGCGTTTTATGGCTAAGATAAATAGCAACGCGATGACTACAAAGACGAATATAGCAGCAAAGATGTCTTTAGCATCATTCACTGCGGTGCGCTTATCGGCTTTATAAGTGCCTTGTAGCACCTGCATAATGGAAGTAGTGGCCGCATCAAAGCCTGTGTAATAGTCGCCACGCTTAAAGGAGGGTATCATATCTTGCTCAATAATTTGCCGACTCAACGCATCGGTCAGATAGCTCTCTACCCCATAACCTGTGGAGATAGCTACCTTGCGGCTCTCAGCAGCCATTAGTATCAGCACGCCATTGTCTTTCCCTTTCTGACCAATGCCCCACTTGGTAAGCAGTTGTGCCGCCTCGTAGTTAATATCATCGTCTACTGTCCGCACTATGGCAATGACAATACCCGTGGAGGTGCTATCGGCGTAGGAGCGCAGTTTCTCATTGAGGGCTGCCCGATCGCTCTGGGAAAGCAACCCCACATAGTCCTGCACCGCCTCAACTTTGTTCTTTAAGGCAGGAAGGTTTTGCGCCGCAACGAATTGCAGACAGAAGAATAGTGCACAGAGAATGGTGCACAGTGCATGGTGCTTAGCTTTTAATATGTTGCTTTTAGCTTTTAGCATAAGATTCTTTTTTATATTAATTTAGCTTACCAACTACCACTGGCTCCCCCGCCCCCACTACGTCCTCCTCCAAAGCTACTTGAGGAAGAGCTACTTGAACTCCGAGAGCTGCTACTTCCTGAACGGCTATAGGTAGTGCTATCCTCATCTGTACTGTAATGTTGAGCATTAATAATAGTGAATGCTTCTAAGAAAGTTATGTGTCCTCTTTTTCCTTTTGCTTTTATCTCTTTATTTTTCTCCCTCTGATAACGCCACGCCTCTAATAGTCGTAGACTTAGACTAAGCAACGAAAAGAACAAGAAAAGAATGAAAAAAGTAGAAAACCTCTCAAAAGCCTCTAATAACTCATTCCAAAATGAAGAGGAAGCACTATCTCCCCCTATGATATAGTTTTGTGAGTTATCCACATACTTATCAGTAGCACTCGGCTTAAAAGTGCCTTGTAGCACCTGCATAATGGAAGTGGTTGCCGCATCAAAGCCTGCGTAATAGTCACCACGCTTAAAGGCAGGGATCATATCCTGCTCAATAATCTGCTTGCAAAGGGCATCGGTAAGAATGCTTTCAACTCCATAGCCTGTGGAGATGGCTACGCGCCTACTCTCAGCTGCCATTAGTATCAGCGCGCCATTGTCCTTACCTTTCTGACCAACGCCCCACTTGGTAAGCAGTTGTGCCGCCTCGTAGTTAATATCATCGTCTACTGTCCCCACTATGGCAATGACGATACCCGTGGAGGTGCTATCGGTGTACGACCTCAGCTTCTCATTGAGAGCTGTGCGATCGCTCTCGGAAAGCAAACCCACATAGTCCTGCACCGCCTCAGCTTTGTTCTTTAAGGCAGGAAGGTTTTGTGCTGTAGCGAATTGAAGGCAGAAGAATAGTGCACAGTACATAATGCATAGTGCATAGTACTTAGCTTTTAGCATATAGCTTTTCATTTCTACTTAGATAAGGGTTTAAACATCAACCCACAGAAATCTCATCGGGGAGCTCATTAACATCGTCTTCTTGCACAGGGAAATACGCTTTGAGCTTCTCACCAGCCATTAAGATACCCGCCTCTAAGCCCTCAGCAAATTGCCCCTTGCGGAAATGTACCCCGAGCACTTGCTTTACTTCCTCCCAAAAGCCCTCGGGCACAGTTTTGTTGATACCCTCATCACCATAGATAGCAAACTGCTTTGCGGCAACTGCCACATAGAAGAGCACCCCATTGCGCTGGGTAGTCTGCTCCATTTTAAGATGATGAAACACCTCCACTGCACGCACCAAGACGGCATCAGGTGTGGGGTCTGAGGTCTGGGGTGTGGGGCGTGAACTGACGCCTGACGCCTCATCCCTCAAGCCTGACTCCAAATGCACCCGTATCTCCCCTGAGGTATTTGCCTCAGCAGTGCGAATAGCAGCGATCACCTGTGCCTCCCCAGTAGCGGTAAGGAAATCTGCAACCTTCATTTAGTTAAAATTAAAGTTTACCTCTGGAGCTTTCTCTGCACCTGCCTGAGCCTTGAAGAGCGGCATCTTTGTTCTGCCTGAGAAGCTGGCAATAATGCTATTAGGGAACAGCTCAATATAAGTGTTGTACTGCTTAGCCGCCTCGTTAAAGCGGGTGCGCTCTATGTTGATGCGGTTCTCAGTGCCCTCTATCTGCGATTGCAATTGCAAAAAGTTCTGATTTGCCTTCAAGTCGGGATACTTTTCAACGGTTACCAATAGGCGCGAGAGTGCGGAAGTAAGTCCAGATTGTGCTTCTTGGAACTGTGCTACAGTCTCAGGCGTGAGCTTAGAGGCATCAATATTCACCGAAGTGGCTTTGGCACGGGCTTCTACTACTTCCTTGAGTGTATTGCGCTCGAAGTCGGCGGCACCTTGCACGGTTTTCACGAGGTTACCGATGAGGTCAGCACGGCGTTGATAGGCGGTTTCTACATTCGCCCACTGCGCTTCGGCAGTGTTCTTCAGGCGCACCATCTCATTGCTTTTGCTCACCCAAAAGGAGCCAATTATAAATACAAGCCCTACGAGGACTAAAATAACTACTAATGATTTTTTCATATATGCTTATTTTTAATTGTTTACAAAATAGAAATTAGAAAATGAGGAATTAGAAATTAGAAGTCAGCTCATTACTCATTACTCTCTACTTATTACTCTCTGCTCTCTTTCCAATAATAACTATCGGGGTAGACCCTCTTACCAAATATGGCAGTGCCTACGCGCACGATGGTAGCTCCTTCTTCAATGGCAATCTCAAGGTCGCCACTCATACCCATTGAAAGCTCTTCCATCACCACCCCTGGCAGCCCTAAGGCGGCTATCTCGCCCTGCAAACGCCGCAAGAGCTGAAAGCACACGCGCACTTTCTCTTCTTCCGCACTGAAAAGCCCTATGGTCATCAGTCCTTTGATGTGCAGGCGGTCGCACTGGGCTACGGCTCTTGCCAAGTCCAAAGCCTTGTCGGGTGCCACGCCGTACTTGCTCTCCTCAGCTGAGGTATTCACCTGCAAGAGCACATCGAGGTGCTTATCCTCTGTGGCTAACCTCTGCTGCAATTTCTGTGCCAAATCAAGCCTATCTACCGACTCCACACAACTCACGCCATAGCGCAGTATCTCCTTGACCTTATTGGTTTGCAGATGCCCAATAAAGTGATTGGTATGCGGCACATCGCTCAGCGCCTCATACTTCTCTTTAAGCTCCTGCACCTTATTCTCAGCGATGAGCGTATAGCCCGCCGCGAAAGCCACTTTGATGCGTTCTGGAGTAACCGTCTTGGTCGCCAAGAGCAGCTTCACTTCCTCACGCGCCCTTCCTGCACGCTCGCACGCCACAGTGATGCGCGCCTCTATTTGCTTGATATTCTCTATAATATGTTCCATAAGTATCATCTTCTTCACCTTCTACCCACGTAGGAGGGTATACTTGCACTACGATCTGTTGCGCTGTAGGGTCAATCTTCTCTGTGGCTATCAGCGCACTACTGCCTACTGACAGCTCCACACGCTGGTCAGCAAGTATCTTAAAGCACACTACTTTCTCCTTGCTATTTATCTGCTTTGCCGCAGCCCTAAGTGCCCGATAATTGAGGTGCTGCTCATCAAGTGCACACCTCTTGCCACAAAAAGGCGCTACCCATCGCAGATCAATCTTCTCAGGCAATAATTGACAGACAAACCGCTCCCCTTCCTGCTCGCTTACCTCCATTTTCACATAAGTGCCTGCTGGCAAGAAAGAGTCTGCCCTCGTCCCATCAGCCTCATTGGTATAAACCCCACTGCAAGAGTAGTGAGGCGTACTATGGCAATAATTCCCCCAATAAATAGCGACAGGCATCTCCCCATAGGCTATCACCGCAATGCTACACCGCTCCCATCGCCTATCAGCGCTTATGGCAAACAATAGCTTTAGCAGCACTAATAGCAATAGCCCCGCAAGCACTCCATTTGCCACTGTAAAATATACACCTTCCATACGCTATCAATGGTTAAAACCCTTAGCAAGAGCTCTGATATACCAAAAAGCAAACAGCCCCAGCAACGCCACAGGCACGCCACAAATGTCCCCTATCCACCAGAACAACCCGTTGTACTGAGGCGCTGTAAGGGCTATAACTACCGAGATAAGACTCATAGGCACAAGCGCAAAACCTATGCACTCCAACCAATATCTCCCCACATAACGAAAATAGAGATACACCGCTACCCCCATAGCTACTATCAGCCCCACTGTTAGGAATACTGTACACTCCATAGCAATTTCCAATGCTCATTCCACGAGGGCAAAGGTACAACTTTTTTTTGAATCCACCGTAGCCTCCGCACAAAAAAAGGTTGCAAAGGACAATTACTGCCTATGCAACCTCTCATTATCATCTTATTATAGTTCTACTTCTCCTTCTCTTTCCCCGCTCTGCCCAATCGCCTCTTGATAAAGGCATTCAAGTCCTTGCCTTTGACTGTGTAGGTGTTGAACAGCAGCATTGGCGCAATCACCCCGAAAGCTAAGCACAAGGTGATAAAGCCCGTCTGCAAGCCGAGTTTGATGGTCTTAAAGATCATATCCAAGTTCTCCTCGTGCGTGCCGCTTACCGTTACGATCTCCATCAAGCCCATCATAAACTCATAGCCAAACTTACCAGGGATCATATTAATCACCGCAGGGATGGTAAAGACAATCGGCGGGGTATGCACCCTATGGGCGAAGTACACCCCTAAGAAGCCCACCACACACGCCCCAAAGAACGAGGTGATGACGATTTGCTCAGGCATCACAGTGCCCAAGAGCATAAACTTTACCGACCAGCCAATGCCCCCTAGCACCCCTGTGATCCACAGCGCACGGCGCGGCGTGTTGAACAGCAACGCAAAACCAATAGACACCCACATCGACCAGAAGATGCGCGGTACTAACTCTACAAACGTATTAAAGACCTCCATAACCAAACAAATATAAAGCAACGTAAAAACCTAACCCTATCATAAACACCAAGATGGCTGCGTGCGAGAGTTTTGCCATCCCCGATACGGTGCTGCCGGTGAGCATATCGATAAACCCATTGATCAGCGGCACCCCAGGCACCAACCACAGCACACTCGCCGCCAAGGCATTGCGAAACTCCAAGTCGATCGTGTAATACTCAATCAGCTTCCTAAAAATACTGATCACACACACCGATACGAAGGCTGCCCACGCCCAGCAGATGTAGACGTTGAACTTGCGCAATTGCAACACGCGGCGCCCTGCCAAGCCTGCCAGCGTAGCAGCAAACGACATCCCAAACTCAGCATAACTGCTCTCTTTGCCACCAAAGATGTAAGCCAACGCACCCCCAGCCACCGACACGAAGAACCACATCACGTACATATTGTAATGTGGCTTTGCCTTGATGGCAGCCACTTGCTGCTCAATCTCGTCGATGGTGAGCTTCTTCTCCTGCACCTCCCACGAGAGGATACTGATATCCGAGATAGCGTTAAAATTCACCCCGTGGTGCGGAATCATCTCCACCACCGTCTCCTTCTCGCCCGTGAGCTTGCCAATCACCGTAACAATCACCGCCGAATGCGAGTAGAACACCTCGCAATCATAGCCCAATGCCCCCGAAATCCGATCGACATTGCGCTTCACACGCTGCGTATTCGCCCCACTAGAGATGAGCAGTTCATTAATTTCAGCGAACAATTTCGCCGCTCTTTCTATATCCTTCATAACATTCAGCTTTGAGCTTCAAGCCTGAAGCCTAATCTTAAAAAACGCCGCAAAATTACTAAAAACATTTCATTCTACGCAAAAACACACTCCGATTTTTACCATTTCCACAAAGCAACCCCTCATAATGAACCTATTGCAACACCCTTCCCTCCGCATACTTTTGCAGTGTGCCACTTCTTTCAAAAGAGGGGTATACTGCAAACATATTGCATAAAGTACTTTTGCTCTCTACAAATTCCTCTTTGAAGGGAGAAGTGACGTGAGAATGGGAGTATGTGGAAAGGTGGGGTTGTTTATAAAATCCGCTTAGCAAACCGCCCTATATCCATCTCACGGGCTACCGCCTCCCCCTCGAATACCGCCCCGTAGAGTACCTCAGCGAGATACGGCGCTCCCAGCACCCCACGCGTACCCAGCCCGTTGAGTATCCAAACATTGTCATATACAGGATGATGCCCCACCAGTGGACGCCTATCGATCACCGTAGGGCGTATCCCAGCCTCGTGCGCCGTAATCGTATACCCACAAGTGATGAGCTTCTTGAGTCGCTCTATGAGCTCCTCACGTCCCGCCTCAGTGATCGTATCACTCAGGTCGTCGCGGTTATACGTAGCGCCTATCTTGTAGCAGTCACCGCCTTCAGGATAAATCACCCCATCGCCCTTCAAGATAACCTCCACCGATAGTTCAGGGGCACAAAACGTGAGCAACTCGCCCTTGCAAGGCGCCATTGGCAGTGCCTTAAAAAACGGATTAGCAGACACCCCACAACCCTCGCAGAACACAATATGTCGCGCCTCAACACCTTTGTAACTCACAGAACCCTTGCCAACCGATAGCGCTTCGTACTGAAACCGATAAGGATGATATACCCCCTCGCTACCCCAGCGCTGCAAACTCAGTGAGAGATATCGCTTCACATCCATACGCCCCGTATGCAGCACCTGCCCAAAGCCAAAAGGTGCAGGCACATAAGGGCTTACCTTACCTACCAACTCCCCACTGAGATACTCCGAGAGCACAGGCTTATCCGAAGCGGCAAACCAGTTGTTCTGCTCCTCCACCGAAGCAAACCTACGTAATACCGCCATTGGATGCAGCAGTTGCGTACCCAGCTTTGCCTCCACTCCGCCGTAAAAATCGTGCAAGCAGTGTATCTGCTCCGTCGCCATCCATATCGGTGTGAAACGCTTGAGCACCACAGGGTTATACGCCCCCGCAGCCACAAGGCTCGCTGCCTGCGACCGATCGCTTATAAGGCAAAAACTCCTTCCGTACCGCTCCAAAGTATGAGCGAACGTAACCCCAGCCAAACCACCTCCGACAATGATAAAATCAAACATACGCTCTAAACCTAAATCACGCCGCAAAGATAACACTTTCCAACGATTAAACTATCATAAAGAAATCAGAAATTGGGGAACAGAGGACAGGAAGCAGAAACAAGCCAAGAGGTTAAGACTATAACAAAACAAGGATTAAGCCTTTACAAAGCTATTGATAGGCGTTGCTCAAGATAGTGACTTTCATTCTTTACCCTTACTTTTTTAAAAAAATTTGTTATAAATGTAAAAACTACCTTAAAAGCTTCTATACGTTCCAAAAATGCTAATGTATTCACAATCAATTATTAAAAGAAACAGAATACAAGGTTTATTTTCCAAATAAAAGAACTTTTCTTAATAAAAATAAACAAGTAAACAAAAACAATTAAAATAAAACTTGCGTAAATCATATTTATTTAGATATCTTTGCCAAAAATTTGAAGTATACAATGAGAAGAAGACTATTTTGGACATTGCTATTGCTGGTGGGCGTATGTAGCAGCGCTTTAGCACAGAATATCACTGTATCGGGGACCGTGAAGGATGATACTGGAGAGCCTCTGTTTGGGGTGTTTGTGCAAATAAAAGGTACCAGCAAAGGCGCCGTAACCGATGATAAAGGGCACTATAGCGTTGCTGCCAATGTAGGCGATGTGCTACACTTTTCGTTCTTAGGGATGAAGTCGCAGGACAAGAAGGTAACCCAAGGAATGAGTACGCTGAATATCACCTTGAAAGATGATGTGCAGGAAATTGAAGGTACCGTGGTGATGGGATATGGAGCGAAGAAGGTAGCCAGTAAGACAGTGGGATTGGCAGCTACGGTGCAAGGTGCTGATATTAAGGAAACACCTACAATCAATATAGCAGATGCACTGCAAGGTAAGGTGGCGGGTGCGGTAATTACTACTAACAGTGGTGATCCAGAGGCAGAGTCGCAGATTACCATACACGGATTTAATTCATTTGCAGCTGGGGACAAGGTCAGAAGCACTGATGGCGACCCACTCTTTGTAGTAGATGGAGTAGCTGTGAGCAGGGCAGTGTTTAAGTCGCTTAACCCAAATGATATAGAGAGTATATCAGTGCTGAAAGATGCTGCTTCTACGTCTATCTATGGGACACGTGCTGCCAATGGGGTAATCTATATTACAACTAAGCGTGGTAAGAAAGGTGAACGAACTAGTCTGTCTATCAGTCAACAAGTGAGTTTCTCACGTTTTGCACGTACCAAAATCTTTGATGATCTGATGACCACAGATGAGTATTTGGATTTCTGGTTAAAAACACAATTAGACAATAGAGTTACTCCAGCATTAGTGACGCAGATAAAGGAGGAAAGTCCTTATAATACCGATTGGAAGAAGCTTTTCTATAGAGGGTTTGCACCCACCTATCGCACCAATGTCTCGTTATCAGGAGGCAGCAATCAGACTACTTATTTTGTATCGGCGAGCTATTCAGACCAGACGGGGTTGCGTTATGGATCGCGCTACCAACGTTATACACTCAATGCCAATGTAGATACAGAAGTAAATAAATGGCTCAAGATGGGGATTAGCCTTAGTGTAGGGCACAGTGAAAGTGATACTAATGGGGCAGGAGGAGGAGACTCTAATGGTAGCCTATTTACCTTGCCATTTTACTCCCCACGAGATGAGAATGGAAAGCTTAAAGATTATGTACTATACAAATATAGCTCAACTCCTAATAGTGGATTCTATATGCCCGCATATAATGTAGTGAAGAATCCACGCTATGCAGAAGGAGAAGATATATTACCGATAGGTTATATAACCATAGAACCTATTAAAAACTTGGTACTAAAGACACAAGCGGGGATACAATATGGTGTTAATGAGAGTGAACAGAAAACCTTACCTTCTTTTGTATTGATACAAACAGGGCAACCTGTAGGAAGCACTTCTTATACACGAAGAGGAAGCACTAAAAAGATAAACAATACATTCACCAATACGATGGAGTACCGCTTTAACCTGCAAAATAAGCATTATTTTACAGCACTTATGGGACAGGAATCAGTAAGACAAATGATAAAGTGGTTTGATGCAGTAAGGTATGGAATGCCTTTAGATGAACTATCAATGCTCAGTAATGGGACAAGGTCATTTGGGACGCCTGTTAATGATAGTAAAAGTGTACGTACCTTTAACTCACTCTTTGGGCGTATAGAATATGAGTATAATAACAAATATTTCTTAGATATTTCAGGGCGTAGAGATGGCTCTTCTATTTTTGGACGCAACAATAGATATGCTAATTTTTGGGCTATTGGAGGGATGTGGAAGATATCAAGTGAACCTTTCCTAAAGGATGTAAAGTGGCTCACAAATTTGAGTTTGCGTGCTAGTACAGGTCTTTCAGGGAATCCAGCAGGAGGAGACTATGCTCATTTAACGATTGTAAACACGGCAATATATAATGGGGGGACAAGTTACAGCATCTTAGGTAGTGCGATAGGTAACCCTGATTTGGCTTGGGAGAAGCAACAAAAGACAACTATTGGACTCAGTGGGCGATTGTTTGACAATACTTCTTTTAGTATAGAATATTATAGTCGTATCACCCGAGGGATGCTCTTAGCATCATACATCAATAGTATGTCAGGGGCAAGTGCTAATTTTACAGATAATGCAGGAGATTTTGAGAATAGAGGTTTTGACCTTACAATCAATTCAACTGTATATCAGAATAGAGAGCATAATGTCTCCATACGTCCTTATCTGAATCTCAACTACAATGACCAACGTGTACGTGCATTAGCTGATGGGAAGGATCAACTTGTGGGGGTCAATAGTGGGAATTATGCCTATCAGACAGGCTCACCAGTGTATTGGGCATTGCCTATATTCAAAGGTATCAATCCTGATAATGGACATCCTGAATGGTATTTACCCAATACAGATAGGATGGACACACGTACTGATGATAATGCTGTTACAGACAAATATGGCAATAATGGGACTGCTTTAATACAGAATACAGGGAAACGTAAAGCTGCACCACTTAATGGTGGTTTTGGCTTGAATGTTACTTATGAAGGATTTACATTAGATATGGGCTTTGCCTTTACTTATGGCAAGTATATGCTGAATTTAGATAGGAGAGCAATGGAAAACCCAGGTTCTTTTGGGATCAATAATCTCAGCAGAAAAGCCTTAGACTATTGGACACCTGAAAACAGAAACTCACGTCAGCCATTGATTGATCGTGCTAATTATCCGAGATTTGTAGAACAAGACACTCGTATATTAGAAGACGCTTCTTTTATACGTATGAAAAATCTCAGCTTGAGTTATCGATTTTCAAAAGAAACAATTGATAAGATTAAATTTTTCAATGGCATAAGAATTTATGGTAGTGCCCGTAACTTGTGGACAATTACCAAATACACAGGGGCAGACCCTGAATATCCTAATAGTATTGCAGGGGGAGGCACTCCTCCAACAAGAGAATATACTTTTGGGGTAGAAGTTAAATTTTAAACAATGATAATTATGAAAATAGTTAGAAATATCATAGCGATTATAGGAGTTACCTTACTACTGAACAGCTGTTATAGTTTAGACCAAGAGCCTTATGGAAGGTTTGCTGAACCCAACTCATTTAAAGATGAGAAAGACGCTCTTTTTTGGCGCAATGGGATGTATAACTATATGCGTAATAGGGTATATGGACTACCAATGTATATGACAGATGTACAAGCGGATATGCTCAATCTCAGATCACCAGAAACACATCCTTTAGCTGGTATACACGGCTGGAACGATTTTACATCAACAAATAACAATGTTTCATCAGTTTGGACAGCAATGTATTTGGGGATTCGTAATATCAACTCGGCATTAGAGGGCTTTAATAAGATTCCTCAGCAAACAACAGCTATTGAGCAGTATAGAGGAGAATTATACTTAGGGCGTGCTTATTATCAGACCTATTTAGTTACCCACTTTTGCAAGGCGTACAACCCATCCACTGCTAACACAGATTTGGGTTTGGCATTGTTTGATGATGTCCTTTTCAAACAATTTCCTTCCAGAAGTTCGTTGGAAGTCACCTATAACAAGATCCTTGATGATATAGCCAAAGCAGAGAATATCCTTAGTGGTACTGCAACTACAACAAAGAATTACACCACCATAAAATACTTTAATGTGGATGCTGTAAAAGCCCTAAAAGCAAGAGTATTGCTCTACAAGCAAGATTGGGCAAATGCTTATGCAGTATCCTCAACATTGATAGAGGGAACACGGGCAAAATACCCATTGATTACCACTAAAGAGCAATTGACTAGTGAGTGGCATACTGATGGTTCTAAAGAGAGTATTACCCAATTTGCGGGCTATGTAGATGAGCCTCTTTCTGGGGCAAATGATATTTACCTCTCATATAACAAAAGTATGCTAAATTATTCAGCGAGTTTCCTTCCTACGAAAAGTGCGATAGATTTATATGGAGCAAATGATATTCGTAAGGATGTATATTTTATAGAAGGGAATATAAGTGGTGTGCGAGGAGTAAAAGGGATACTTGTAAATAAATATGCAGATAATGAATTGTTTAAGACAAATGCAAATACCCCCTCTTATCTCCACCAACCTAAGATATTTCGTATTGCAGAACAATACCTAATTGCTGCTGAAGCCGCATATAAAAATGGAGATGAGACGAATGCCAAGAAATACCTTAATGAGCTTAGAGAAGCACGCGGCTATGGAGCAAACTCCGTTACCAGCACTGGAAATGATCTTTATACAGAGATCAAAGATGAGCGTACTCGTGAGCTTGCTTTTGAGGGCTTCCGTCTTTACGACCTACAACGTTGGCAGCAAGATGTTGTACGAGGAACCCCTCAATCGCTCCGTTTGATTAATTCAAACAATCCGAGTCTTACCTATCAACTCAATCGTCCGTACACAGATTTTAAAATTGTATGGCCATTATCTCCAAAAGATATAGAAGGTGAAGAAGGTAGGCTCCAGCAAAACCCAGGCTGGTAACCCTCCTCTTAAAATAATAAAACTCCCTTGGCACAATGTCAAGGGAGTTTTTCTTTGTAATCACAAAAGAGCAACAAACTGTTGTATATATAATAATCATTAGTTAACTTACTGATAATAAGTTTTTAAAGAAGCTCTACGCAACTCCCATAGGTTTTTATCAGAAAGACAAAAACGTTAATTTCATCATAAATAACAAATATAATTTGCATAAGTCAAATATTTTTAGAAAACTTTGCCGCATTTTTAACGTGAAATATGACAATAAGATTTATTTACACACTCACCTTAGCGCTCGCCTTAGTGCAAATAGCCTTAGCTCAAACCAATGTCATCACAGGTACAGTAAAGGACGCTCAAGGGCAGCCTATCTTTGGCGTATTCGTACTTATCAAAGGTACTCAACACGGCACCTCCACTGATATGGACGGTAAGTACAGCCTCAGCGCCCAAGTAGGGCAAACGTTGGTTTTTTCGTATTTAGGGATGAAAACCGTAGAACGTAAAGTAGGAACTAATACTACCCACCTCGACATTGTGCTTCAGGACGACGTGCAAGAACTCGAAGGTACCGTGGTAATGGGCTATGGGCAGAAGAAAGTAGCCAGTAAAACGGTGGGGCTTGCCGCAGTAGTAGGTGGCAAAGAAATAAAAGAAGTACCTACATCTAATGCCCTCGACGCACTACAAGGAAAGGTAGCAGGAGCGGTGATCACTACTTCGAGTGGCTCACCAGGTAGTAGCTCAAAAATCACTATCCACGGGCTTAATACCATAGGAGGCTTCTTAGGAGGTGATGATATATCAAGTCCGTTATATGTGATAGATGGAGTGCCAGTGAGTGGCTCAGTGATGGTAAATTACAACCCAGAGGATATAGAGAGCATCACAGTGCTTAAGGATGCTGCGTCAACCTCTATCTACGGATCACGAGCAGCTAATGGGGTAATCTACATAACCACAAAACGAGGACATAAGAATGAGCGCACAACGGTGAGCATCAATCACCAGTTGGGCTTTTCAACTATTGCTAATAGGAAGTTCTTCGACAACCTGATGTCACCAAGAGAGTATATGGACTTTTGGATTGACTACACTTCAAACTTGGCAGATACTGATCAGAAGAAAATGACCCCTGAGTTGGCAAATAAAATCTTAGAAGAGAACCCTTATCACACCGCTTGGGATAAGGTCTATTTCCGCAACTTTGTGCCAATGTACCGCACCAATGTGTCTGTTTCAGGAGGAGGAGAGAAAGTAAGTTATTACCTTTCTGCCAGCTACCTCGATCAAGAAGGCGTAAAATATGGTTCAGGCTACAAGCGCTACACCCTCAACTCAAATGTAGATGCCGATGTATCAAGTTGGCTTAAAGTTGGGGCTAACATTAGTTTGAGCCATAATGACGTTGACGATAGCGCCATGGGGGCTGCTACCGTAGGCTCGGCAAGAGTGCTTGCGATGCCTTACTATCGTCCTAAAGATAGCAACGGGCAAGATAAGCAACTGATAGGAATAGAAAGTAGTGACCCTGCAATTATAAATAAATACAAGGATAACACATTCTACCACCCTAAATACTTAGCAGATACCCACCCAGGAGGAACACAAGGGCAAGAGATCATCCCTACCATCTACGCACAATTAGAACCTATTAAGAACTTAGTGTTTAAAACACAGGTAGGCTTGCAGCATAGCGTATACAACTCAACTGATAGCGAACTGCCATCGGTGATTATCCCCAGACCCAATATACATCTTACCCGCACACAATCAATGGCTACCCGCAAGAACTTTACGAATACTTTAGAGTATAAGTTCTCATTGCTCAACAAACATTATCTTACAGCATTGCTCGGGCAAGAGTCGATAGAAAATAGCTCTCAATCAGTGTCAGTTAGCTCATACAATCAGCCTACAGACGAGTTGATGATGCTGAGTAAAGGAGATAACTTTAATGTCATAGACACTAAAGGGGTGGATACATTTAATTCATTCTTTGCTCGTGTGGATTATGAGTACAATAATCGCTACTTTTTGGATGTATCGGCACGCCGTGATGGGTCGTCATCATTTGGACAAAACAATCGCTATGCTACCTTTTGGGCTATTGGAGGAATGTGGAAGCTCTCAAATGAGGCTTTCCTAAAAGATGCGTCGTGGCTTTCAGACTTAAGCCTACGTGTGAGTACGGGTAGTGCTGGTAATGCACCGAGCAGCTACTCTAATATCACACAGCTAAATATGCTGCGTTACAATGGCAGTTGGGGCTATGGGCTTGACAGACGTTCGTATGGTATAGGTAACCCCAATTTAAGATGGGAACGCCAAAACAAAACTACGGTTGGGCTTAGCGGCTATCTATTTGGTAGCACTTCCTTTAACGTAGAATACTACTACCGCGAAACCCGTGATATGCTTTTCAGCAAGCAGCTCAACACAGCCGTAGGCTACGATAGCTATAACACCAATGTCGGCAGCTTGCGCAATGCAGGGGTAGATGTTACCCTTTCCTCAGTGGTATACCGCAACAAGGAGCATAATGTGAGTATTCGTCCTTACCTAAACTTCAACTATAACTCGCAGAAGGTGCTTTCGCTCTATGAAAATAGAGATAGCTATCTGGGGGTAGTACGAACAATTGGGGTTATGCCATAGGAAGCCCTATCTATTGGGTGATGCCTATATTCAAAGGAATTAACCCTGAGACAGGTCTGCGCGAGTTCTATAAACCAGGAGAAGACCGTATGACAACCCATACTGACGACAACGATCTCAGCAATAGTTACGACTATGAAACCCTAAAGCAGAACACAGGCAAGAAGCGCCAAGCACCTCTCAATGGTGGCTTTGGCTTCTCTGCAACCTACAAAACACTAAGTTTAGAAACTAACTTCTCATTCTCCTACGGGCGTTATATACTCAATGAAGACCTCCGACAAACAGAAAATGCCTACAATGCGCTCGGGATACACAATCTAAGCAGGAATGTAACAGACTTTTGGAAGCAGAAAGGCGACAAAGTACATCTACCAAGTAGAGGCACTACCGTATTCAACAACAGCGGAGACGACACCCGTATGCTTGAAGATGCGTCATATATCCGCCTTAAGAATGTGAACTTGAGCTACAGCTTGCCACAGGTAGCCTTAGATCAATTGAAGTTCTTTAGTAACTTACGCTTTTACGTTGCAGTTCACAACATCCTAACTTTTACTAAGTTTACAGGGGCAGACCCTGAGTTCCCACAATCAATAGCTACGGGAGGTTATCCACCATCACGTGAGTACTCAATGGGAATAGAGATGAAATTTTAAACCAGTGTCAATACGGAGCAGAAACGGACACACTACGGAAGGCAACAACCCATATCCCGTAGAAGAAACAAACTAAAATCAGAAAGACAATGAAGAGAATCATAATAACACTCATAGCCCTTGTAGCACTTAGCAGTTGTGCAAAGCTCGATCAAAGCCCTTACGATACTGTCGATAAAAATAAGGCTTTTAAAGATATCAAAGACGCCGAACGCTGGGTGGTGGGGATGTATAGCACCCTCCGCGACAATGTCTATGGTCCTAAGATGTACTTAACAGAGGTGCAAGCCGATTTCTTGGACTTGCGCAACCAGCGCAAACGCTACAAATATAACAACCAGTATATTTGGACAGATTTTACTACCTCAGATGAGTATACAGCCGCTATCTACAAAGAGATGAATCTGGCTATCCGCTACATAAACACAGCCTTAGAACGCTTTGATGAGATACCCTTAAAAAGTGATGCTGAACGCGTACAATGGCAAGCTTTCAAAGGTGAGCTACTAATGGGGAGAGCTTATTACCGCACTTACTTAGCTACACACTATTGCGTAGCCTACGACCCTGCTACTGCCGATACTGACTTAGGACTGCAACTCATCGACGATGTAGCATACGATGTAACCCCTCAGCGCAGTAGCTTAAAGGAAACTTATGAGCGTATCCTTAGCGATATCAGTACGGCTGAAACCCTTTTAGCCAGCAAAACAGGGAGCCTCGGTGCCAATGGTTTTACAATAGATGCTGCCAAAGCTCTCAAAGCACGTGTGTTGCTTTACCAACAGAATTGGTCAGGGGCTTATGCTGCTGCTAAGGAAGTGATTGACTCAGGTAAATATCCTTTGCTGAGCGATGCGGATAGCTTTGCCGCTATTTGGGCTGAAGACAAAACCGATGAGACTATAATGCAGCTCACTACCTTATACTCCAGTGCTGGCAATGAGCTTCCAAGAGGAAACAACGACCCATATATTGGTTATGCAGTCGAAATTAACCTCTTTACAGGTGAAACTGAAGCCTATTCGGCACCTGAAGTCATCCCTACACAAGCTTTGCTGGATAAGTATGAGAATACGGATATCCGAAAGAGTGTTTACTACAAGCAATTTACCGATATAGGGGGCGAAGGCCTCTTTGGTGACACTGCTTACTTAGTGAACAAATACCCCGACTACCCAGCATTAAGAGCTGCTACAGACAACCCTACTTATGCACACGCACCTAAGGTGTTCCGCATTGCAGAACTTTACCTCATTGCAGCAGAAGCAGGGGCTAATGGCGGCGGTAGCGATGGTGAGACCTACTTCAACGCACTGCGCACCGCTCGTGGGGCTAGTACCACAGTTACTTACTCATTAGCTACGGTTAAGGAAGAACGTGCCCGTGAGTTAGCCTTTGAAGGCTTTCGCCTTTTCGACTTACAACGCTGGAAAGAAGGAGTAGTGCGAGGCACACCACAGCTACAAAGTCTCGTTATTACGGATCCTGCAGCACAATACAGTGAGCTCAATATCCCTTATAGAGGCAGAAACTACCATAAGATTGTTTGGCCTATTCCTGCCGCGGATATTAGTTATGAACGCGGGAAAATTCTGCAAAATCCAGGTTGGGAAATACAGTTTACTACACCGTAAGTCTAATATGTTCCTATAAAAAAGCATTGAGCGGGTGCTGATAGCACCCGCTCAATGCTTTTTTAATGTATAATTTATTATTTGTAGTAAGAAAACTCTTGCTTTGTTTCTAATACAGGTTTACCATCTACATAAGCCGTTTTCTTCGTCCAGTTCTTAGCTTTATCATACACATAGATAGTAGTCTTCTTTTCTAAAAGCACTCCTTCTGGGTCGTAAGTGGACTCTTCTACCTCATTGCCATTGGCATCAAACACCACAACGACCTTCTGTTTTAGCTTATCATTTAAGTCGTATACCAAGCGCTCTACTGCTTGCCCTTTAGGGTTGTTGGTGTAGACTGTTTTGCTGATGAGCATCCCTTTATCGAACTTGCTCTCCTCAGTGAGGTAGCCGTTGTTGTCATACACATAAGTGATCTTCTCATCACAAAGACCTCCTACACAAGCCTCGCGCTCAGTTACCCTGTTCTTGTCGTCGAACTTATAATTGCGCTGCATAAACACCTTACCATCAGAGGTGAGCACCTCGTACTTGATACGGTTGCCTCGATCGTCGTAAGCATACTTGTTTGTCGATAGCACCACACCACTGCGATCCTTTGATTGTGTTTCAATGCGGTTGCCTTTCTTGTCAAAGATATCTTTATACGTAATAAAGGAGCGCCCTGTTTGTACTTCCATCTTAGTTACCAAACCTTTGTTATTGAATTCGGTATAGGTGTAATCTGAGTTTTCCTCAGGTTGCCCATCTTCATTAAATGCGTTGCCTGATACGCGGAAGGTCTTTACCTTTCCATTCAACTTTGCGTTTTTCCAGCCATTGTTTCCGTGCTGACCAAAAGCCACTGCCGATGCCAAGCACAATAGTAATGCAATTTTTCTCATCTGATATAAATGTTTAGTTTTAAGTTATGAGGCTGCAAAGATAGTTCTTTTTTTCTAAACTGCAGCTCTTAACAAAAACATTTACACAAAAAGCGTGCCAAAAGCTACATTCGCTCTTTCTGTTCTCCACCTGCCCCTTGTCCTTTGTACTTGCTCTGGGTGGGGTTGAACTTGTATTCTACCCCAACGCGCAGTGCTCGCATATTGGTGTCGCCGTAGTTGCGCTGACTCACATAAGGACTTTGTTCCATCGTCTTATTCTTGTAGGTATCAAAGATGTCGATCACTCCGCCGAAGAGGGTGAGCCTGCCCTCGCACATCGTGTGGATGAGGAAGAGCCCCAAGCCGCCGCCTGAGCCATAGCGGTAAACGTTCTTGTTATTACCCGTAGTGCTGTACTCAAGGCTGCCCATAGCTATCCAACTCTTAGAGAGCATATAGGTATTCTCCCAGCTAATGGTGCATATCGGGTTATCTGCCTCAAAGATACCGTGGCTAAACTGCTTACCCAAAGAGGCGGTTAGCTTGGGCATCCAACGCCCTATCTGCCCCTGTGCGGTGAACACCGCCTTGAAGGTCTCAAATCGCCTTGCATTCACCAGCGTATTCTCCACTACCGCTGGGTTAGATGAGAGGCGGTAGAGCGTATAGGCTGCATCGTCAATAAGGCTGTATTGCAGTGAAAGCGCGTAGTGCTTGTAGGAGGTCAGCAGGTTGAAATCGCTGCTGAGCTGTGGCGCAAGTTCGGCATTGCCGCGGTTGTAGAGGTAGGAGGTGATGTAAGTGTCGTAGTCGCTGAGCTGGTAATAAGCAGGACGGCGTATCTTGCGGGCATACGAGAGCGAGAAGTTTAGCTTATCCCAAGGGAAAGTTACTGACACATTAGGCAGGAAGTCGCGGTAGGTGCGACTCTTTACGGTGTTCTTCACCTCATTTTCGTAGTAGCCGAAGTCGGCATATTCATAGCGCGTACCGAGCTTAAAGCGAAGGGAACGACACGCTCACAAAGCCTGCGGATTGCGTCTCTTTATTGCGAATAGCAGGCGATGCCCCGCGGTGGTCGGCGTAGGCGTCATCGCGCCCTAAGGTGCTTGCCTCTACCCCGTAGGTGAGCATCGTCTTACCCAAGGACTGATTGAAAGTTGTCTTCACTGCCCCCCAGCGCAACTCAGCATCGCTCTGTGTGGCAAGGTTGCGCATTTGCAGAGGACCCATACCCCCAAGCAGATCGCGTTCCTCAATGGTGGTATGGTGGTCGCTTTGTGCATAGCGGTAATCGAGGTCGGTTTGCATCTTTAAGTTAGGGGAGAGTTGCCCATCGTAATAGACATTACCGTCAATATTGTAATCTTTGTAGAGGCGGTCGTAAGCATTGGCACTTTGTACGGTGAGCAGTGCATTGCGATAGGTAGCAGTCTCTTGAGTAGTGCGGTCGTGCCCGCCAAGGGGTGAAGTCCTTGCCGAGAGCTTAAAACCTACAGAATGCTTATCACTGAGCTCGTGGTTGAGACCTAAGTGAGTGATGAGGCCACGGCGGTTGTTCTTTGCCTCGTTGCTGGTTTGCACCTGCCACTGCTGCAAAGGGGTGCTGACGGTAAGTTCCTCAGTGCTATTGCGGCGTGTGGCGAAGTTTAAGTTGGCTTCTGTTACCAAGAAAACATCCGTCTTACCCTTGCGGTAATTGAGTTCGACCCCTGCCTCTACGGACTGTCCTTGCTTGACGTCTTCTGCGTTGAAGAGCGAACCACTGAGTCCATCATCTTGTTTCTTCTTCAGCTTGATATAGATCACCGCACCAACGGAGTTATCGAACTCCGCCCCTGGCTGCGTTTCGATGTTTACGCTCTCTACCTCGCTAGGCGAGATACGCATTACCTCTTCGACATTGCGAATGCGGCGGTTGTTGATGTAGAAGATAGGGGCTCCTTTGCCGAAGACGAGGAAGGGCTCTTGTGTGGTATATGAGCGACTGACGCCAGGCAGGAAGGCTATCAGGTGCTCGGCGGTAGGCAGCTTGCTCAGCGTGGATTGTGCCACGTTGGTGATGATGCGCGTGCCTTCTTGCTTCAGCACAGGGCGATATGCCTTTACCACTACCTCGCCCAGCTCATTGGCAGCGGCGTCCATAGTGAGGAGGCCTAAGTTGCCTGCGGGATTGGGTACGTACTTATCACGATAGGATAAATGGGTAACTTTAAGAAGAGAGGTCTGGGGTGTGGGATTTGAGGTCTGAGGGATAGGCAGCTCAAAAGTGCCGTCTTTGCCTGAGATGGCTCCTTTGACCAAAGTGGAGTCGGGGAGGGATAGGAGGAGCACATTCGCGCCGTCCACAGGCTTTTGCTCAGGGCTTATAAGCGTGCCCTTAATGGTATTTTGCCCAAAGGCAATGCTGACAGAGAGCGTCAGCAGCATACATAACTTTGCTTTCATTGGTTTAAATGTTTTAATTAGAGATCAGGGAGCAGTAATCAGAGGTCAGAGATCAGAGATCAGAGATCAGGTGTAAACTGCTTTCTGATTCCTGATCTCTGACCCCTCATCTCTATAAAATTATCCATTATTCCTTGTGCATTATAAAATATTTCTTACCTTTGTCGGCAAATTTAAAAGTAATTTTATATGAAGACACTT